>NZ_JBCOSQ010000006.1:0-15132 GCF_040920905.1 Butyricimonas sp. RTP31003st1_G1_RTP31003_210430
GTGTTGCGTTTGCCGAACTTGTTGTGCCACCTTCTTCACCCGCAAAACCTCGGCATAAAAATGGCTATATCCCATACTTAAGTTATCCGGTAAGTTAATCGTCGTGAACATCCCGTTTTGAACTGAAAATTCCATTTCCTTCGCGGGGACAGGGAATCCCACGTGAGCCAAGAAAACCGTGATGCCAAAACTCTTCATGAAAGTCGACTTCCCGGCCATGTTCGCTCCCGTCAAGAAAATCACGTTACTATTCTCGTCCACCGTGATCGTGTTACCGACAGGGTTCGTGAGGAAAGGATGAAACGCCCCTTTCATAACCAACGTGTTCTTGTCATTCGGGTGAGCTTTCGCGAAAACAAAACCACGTTCTTTCGCCACGTTGGCCACCGCCATGTAAACATCCAGCAAGTAAACGTAATACAAAATTTTCATCAGCTTATCCCGTTCCTCGAAACGCAACACCCGGTCGTAAACTACCGCCTGCTCGTAACCCAGTTTCTTCTTTCCCTTCTCGGAAACATACCAGGACCACTTCTCGTTACCCAGTAACCCCCGTAAACTAGCCGTCAACTCCGCAATGGTCTTGTTACCGGCATCCGCCTTCGAATTCTTCAAGAAGGCATCCAGCGTGTTCAACAACTCTATACAACAAACAATCCCGTTGTGGATTTGGGTATACTCTGTATCCGTCCCAACGAGATTCTTGAATTTCCGTCCTAACGTGTTATCCTGCGTCATCAACTGTGTACGCCTGTCCGTGTTACCCAAGTAGAATTCCATCGTGTCAAAAATCTCTCCACGGAACGGGAATTCGGCCTCGATATCACGATAATAACGAATCACGTCACTTCTTTCGTTTATCTGGTCTGCATCCGATAGGGGATACAAGAACATCTCTTCAAGAATTTTCGCACCTCCTCGTGTACGGGTTCGGTTGAAAATATCATAAACAGATTTCGTCCGGTTATTACCGAAAATGGCCAGATCGTCCAACGTCTGTTTGTCTATTTTAAAGCTCATCCTATATGAATTAAAAATTGAAATTGAAAATTAAAAATGCACATCCTTACAAATATACATATTTTAATTCTCTTAACTCTCTAAATTATAGAATCTTTTTTAATACCATTACAATTTATGATCGGGTGATTTTGCGATCACCCGATCATAAACTTCAGTATCTTTTATCTTCCTTTTCTACGAATCCACAAGAAGATACCTATTCCCGCTAACAATAGAGGCAATATGATCATGAACGACCATTTAATCACCTTACTTCCGGTTTTTTCCACGTACACCTTATTATCCGGAAGTGCAGGACGTCTCACATCAATAGGCACTTCGTTATCCGACATCCAGAAGAAACTTCCGGTAATTAACGAGAAGTTTGCAGTCCGGACTCCTGGAACTCTTCGTCCGAATTCCCCGTTGCTGATACAATCCGCATCACCGGTCAAAATAATTTTCTGTTCCTTATTACCCACTTTTCTGGACAACGCAACCACGGTATTATAGATCTTCTCGACCTCACCGATAGCCGGGTTCAGACGCACGGTATCATCAATAAAATCTGTCGTTTCCAATTCATTCCAAACACCGATCGTGTCAGTTTTGAACATATTCGTCACCGTGTAACCCTTATCGGCAATTTGCTCCAATCCGGCGGTACTAGGTGTCGTGATAACCATACGACGACTACGCATTGCCCCAAAATCATAAGCAATACTATCAGCCTCTTTCGTCGGGTAGGAAAGAATCACGTCAGCTTGCAGGTTCGTGTCTCTCTTTACCAGCACACCTGTTGTCATCTCGTAACCGAACTTGGCAAACAAATTATTCATCACGTCTCTACGTTTTGGTTCTCCCAAGATGAACAAATTACCTCCCCGATCAATATACTGTTGTAAATTAGCCTCCTGCTCCGGAGTAAACCACTCCCGCATATCAGAAATCACGATAATATTAATATCCTCAGGCACTTGCTGATCCATCGTAACTTTTGCGACATCAAACCCTTGATTTTCCAAAGCGTAACGGAAACCCTTATCATTAGCAAACGCACTATAATCACGGTCTTTACCACCAGAATAACTACGTTCTCCGTGGCCTTCCACGAATCCGACCTTCGGGAGATCCATCACCATCCGTTTGAAAGCGGCTGAAATCTCTTTTTCACTCGGGAAACGTTGCATATCATTGTATATTCTCAACCATGCTTTTTCACCATTTTCACGAACAATCTGACGCACGAACGTGTTATTTTCTCCCGACAAATCAATAATTTTTCGAATTTCCTCCGGAGCCATAAACTTGTTGGAATCCAAACCGTAGATCTTACAAACCTCCACCATTTTCTCGCGAAGTGTTGCGTTCGGGAATCTTCTGTCCAGCATGGGGTTCGCCGTGGTATCATAATAGTACACGTATTTCAACTTCATATCCGGTTTGAAACGTAAATATTGCTCGAAACGCTCCATATCCGGTTTCAGGAAATAAGGAGCAGCATACCAAGATGCACCCGGATCAAGAGCATTAATGTAAGTAGTTATTGTCATACCACCATCCAACTTCGCCACGATATCCTGGCTATTCGGGGTCAACGTGTTCATTTTCGTTGACGTCGCATCATGGTAAAGTTTCATCTGCGGAAGTGCAGACAAATATCCCAAGAAACAAGCTAAGAAAATAACACCGATATTTCTTCCTAAAGTAATCACGAAGCGAATTTTCTGACGAACCGAGTTCAAACGAATAATCGTTAATGCCAAGAAAAGGCAAACCACGATAACGAAATAAAGAACATCCTCGCTACAAATCAAACCGGCAATAAACTTTCCGCTTCGCCCGGGCATGGACAACCAGTAAGTCACGTCACGAATAAAATCGTAATCCTGCCACCATCCACCAATCATGCTTAATACCATTAACACGGCAAACGTACCGATAGCTGCCACGATTTGATAAGAAGTCAGACTGGACATGAAAATACCGATAGCCGCGTAAGCACAGATCAACAAGTATAATCCCAACAACCCCGTTAAAACCATGGATAATTCAAAATCCTTAACGACTGCCCAGCTACAAAGCGTGATCAAGAATAAAATACCAATCATGATAAGACCGTAAATCATCATGGAGAAGAATTTTCCCACGATAATCTGGGTATTCGTAATCGGAGAAGAATACAACAAACGAATAGACCCGCTACTCAACTCCTTACTTACCAAACTCATGGTCAACAGAGGAATATAGAAATACAGGTAATTCTGCATCGTGGTGAAAACTCCCCCCCATCTGCTGGCAAAGATACTAATCGTGGAACCTTGAATATCATATCCCATTTCTTGAGAACTCACAAGCCCGGCCAATTGGTCGGCAAAAAGCATTCCCGATTGTACTCCAAATACGACTAAAATTAGCCACGCCACAGGAGAATAGAACAACATCTGCAATTCCGTCCTCGCTATATTATATATCATTTTAAACATAACCCGATTTTTTAATGTGCTTTCTTAGATAATTCTGCGAATATATTATCGAGGGAACTCTTCTCCACCCGAACCTCAGACAAACGCCAATCGTTAGCGGCGCTTAGTTTCACGATCTGGTCAATAACCTCCTGTGCTTCTGTGAAACGAATACGGAAATTCCGGTTTCCTAACTCTTCCACACCAAGAACGCCCTCGATCTTTGCCAACTCGTCGGCAACGGGGGGATCTATCATTGAAACATAGAGAGAATTCGGGATAATATAATTATCAAATTCATCCACCGTTCCCATAAACACGAGCTTACCTTCCTCGATCATCAAAATATGATCACAAACGGCTTGAACCTCAGTCAAAATATGAGTGGAAAGAATCACTGTACGATCCTTGGCAATATCACGGATCAAGTGACGGATCTCCATAATCTGGTTCGGGTCCAACCCGTTTGTCGGCTCGTCAAAGATAACCAGATCAGGTTTATGAACGATAGCCTGTGCGATACCAACCCGTTGCTGATAACCACCGGATAAATTCTTGATCAAACGTTTACGGAAATGAGTTATACCACATTTTGCCAGCACCTCATCCACCGCCGGGATAATATCCTTATCAGCTACCCAACGCAATCTTGCACAATGAATCAAATACTCTTCCACCGTCAAATCACCATACAAAGGTGGTTTCTGCGGTAAAAAACCGATATGACGTTTCGCATCAACCGGTCTCTTACGGGCATCAATGCCCTTGATAAAAACCTGCCCTTCGGTTTGCTTGATAACTCCACTAATAATATTCATCGTGGTTGACTTTCCGGCCCCGTTAGACCCTAGCAACCCGTATATCCCCCTCCGGGGAATCTCGAAACTAATGTCTCTTACGGCCCATTGAATGCTGTAACGATGTGACAAATGTTCGACTTTTACAATTGGCTCTTCCATAAACTTGTTATTAAAATTAATATTGTCTACAACAACAGGTATAAACTTTATAAAAAGACGTTCCAAAAACAATTTAGTGTTATTCAAAAATCAACTTTATGAAATCTTTAAGATATTCAAATTCATCAACAAGTTGTTTTACATCAAATTACATTAATCACCATTTTGTATTTTCAGAAGAAAATAACATTTTCAACTTTTACATCATCACTTCAAAAACAAATACACACCAAAAAATCAGGAACATTTTTTTATATTGTGTTTTGTCAAAAATAGTAAAATCCTAATAGGAGTAATATTAAAAAAATGACTTTAACTTTTTATTAATAACAACATTAAGAATCTTTTCACACATTGAAAATCATGTGGATAAAAAAACATTCCTTCCTTATTGCAGTTTCAAGAGGAATCCCCTAACTTGCATCCCGGATTTTGAGTGAACATTAGGAATCAAACGGAAAAGATGAAAAAAACGAAATGGATTTGGATTTGGGCTGCCATAGGGCTTGTATTAGGTATTATTATTTTTTGGCCCAGCAACAGAGGAAACAAGGAGGCGATATTAGAAGCCAGTGCGGTAGAGGAAGTTGTTGACACGACCGAACAACAACAAATTCATTACAAATACGGTATCCCTGATGAAAACTTTATTATAGAAGAGGGTACCGTGGGGAAAAATGAGAATCTCTCTCTAATCCTTTCCAAATACAAGGTATCACCAGCCAAGATCCATGAAATCTCCCAACGCTGTAAGGATGTCTTTGACGTACGAAGTATCAGAAGAGGTCAAAACTACACTCTTTTCTTGGCACAAGACAGTCTTCGCACCCCGGAATTTTTCATTTACGAAAAAAATGCCTTGGAATACGTCGTCATAGATTTCAAGGAAACCGCAGATGTTTACGTGGGTAAAAAAGACATCGTGACCAAAGAAAAGACAGCTAATATAATTATAAACTCCAATCTATGGAATGCCATGGTTGATGCCCAGACAGACCCCATGCTCGCTGTCACGCTATCCGATATCTACGCGTGGAGCATCGACTTCTACGGCATAGCCAAAGGTGATTCCGTACGTGTCCTTTACGAACAATCATACGTGGAAGACAAACCTTTGCAGGACTTCAACGTGAAAGCTGCCATTTTCACCAATTCCGGTAAAGACTTCTATGCCATTCCTTTTGAACAAAACGAAAAATTGGCCTATTTTGATGAAGAAGGAAACAGCCTGCAAAAAACCTTTTTAAAAGCTCCCTTAAAATACTCCCGTATTTCTTCGGGATTCTCCAATAACCGGTTCCATCCGGTACTAAAAAGATACAGGGCACATCATGGCGTAGACTATGCAGCCCCGACAGGCACAGAAGTACATACCATCGGGGACGGCGTTGTCGTGAAAAAGGCCTTTCAAGCCAACGGTGGTGGAAACTACGTAACCATCAAACACAACAGCGTCTATACCACAACCTACATGCACCTTTCCAAATTTGCCAAAGGCATCCAACCGGGCAAACGGGTGAAACAAGGTGATGTTATCGGCTATGTCGGTAGTACAGGATTGGCAACAGGCCCTCATTTGGATTTCCGGGTATATAAAAATGGAACTCCCATCAATCCGTTAAAAATGAGTTCACCTCCCAAAGAACCGATCTCACCGGAAAATATGCCTCGTTTCATTCAAACGAGAGACTCGCTCGTGAAGATCTTAAAACAAGCCCTATAATTCTAGATTTTAAATTTTAGATTTTAAATTGAGGAACTCACTAAATTTATGATTCCATAGTTCAGTGACCTCACCTACGATTTCTTAACCACGAAATCATTAAATTTTTCAATCTAAAATTTAAAATCTAAAATTAATAAAGTTTTTCCCCCGTTACTTTATAATACCGCCATTTTCCGGCCTGTCGCCCGTTCTTGTAACGTCCTTCACAGAACAAATGCCCGGTATTATAATAAAACTTTGCCGTGCCGTGTCGTACACCTTTCCGATATACGATCTCCGTACGAAGTGTCCCGTCCGGAAAAAACTCCTTATAGCCCGCAATCACCCCGTTCTTATAAGTCACCTGAGCCAACAAATCCCCGTTCTCGTAAAAAAACGGAGCAACCCCGTCTATCTTTCCGTCGCCATACGGAAATTGTCCGAGTAACTTTCCCGCGACATTAAACACGCACCACACGCCATCCGGCTCTCCATCCTTCAGAGCCCCTTTGAAAATGGCCTGTTCTGACTTGTACTCGTAATACTCTTGATTACTCACCGCAATACTATCGGGAATCACGGGATAATAAAAACCTGCCTCGATCTTGTTTACCTGATTCTCAAATTGACGATTTAACTCTCGCATTTTGTACTCCTCGGGAGCCTTATCATTATAATTCGCTATAATCTGAGTCTCAAAAATTCCTCCCTCCTTGGATAACGAGAAACCGATCGTTTCAAAACTCAGAAATGCCCCTCTGTTCTTCTCCAGACTCTCTTGGGAACCCGTCTTGAAAGAATCATATAAATACTCGTATGTATTGGGCGTCTGCACGTAACCGAACACGTTCTTCCGACTTCCCAACTGCCCTTTTAAACGCGTATGCTTCTCGTCATTCTCCAATGTGTTTCCCAGCACGTACTCTTTAATCATCTCGGCGAGTGTGGCAGGAGAATTACTAAAAACGACATAATCACCCAAAAATGTATAATAAGGGCGTTCAAACCGTTCGAACATCCCCCCGAAGAAAAGCTGGAAAAAACCTTTTAATCGGAAATAATGAATCGTGTGACCGTTAAACTCCATCGCTCTCTCCCGGATAGGAGTCTTCCATTGAATCTGTTCGGCCAGATAAGCCATTTGATCCTTGGCCAGATGAATCTCTTTTGCTCGTATCGCCAGCACGATATGGTCCGCCTTCTGATCGTTCTCCAAACGGGGCTTGATAATTGCCACCTCCCCACCAATCCAAGATGTAAACACCTCCAACACGTCCATATTCAGAAATTTATTCAACCGATCCAGTGATTTCTTCATTTCCGTGTAAGATTGCAGGCTATTCACCTTGTAATTCTCCAACAGCAAATTTTCCGCATCCTTGAAAGAAGGAAAACAAAAAGAAACATAAGCTGCCGTATTCTCACCCGCGATCGTCTCCAGGTTAGAAGAACCTCCTTCCAAGAAACTAACTACATCCAACAAAGAATACTTATTAGGATCGGGTCTCGTTTCCCCGACAAAACGAAGAGATTTGTCATTCAACTGCATCATTAAACGGGTATTTTTCAACAATGAAAATTCATCTGCCACCGCCGATGCCTCCATGACCGAAGTAACCCATTTTCCCAACTGCCGATGATCAAGATCAAGCATTATATCCCCTGAAACCACCACTTCCTGCACCTCCTTCTTCGTCATACACCGAGCCAGAGAACGAGCCACCAGAGCATGAGACGATGAACCGATCAGCAGATTATCCTTAATCGTGAAAAAGAATCGCCAGTCAGCCCAGCGAATCTCCCGGATCTCCCCGTTCGGGTCCTTGATCGTCTTTATTTTTATCTCGTCATCCTGCACCAATTTCAGCAGTAACGTTTCAAACACCTGAATCACGTTCAATTTCCCCAAATCACAAACGTACAGGAAATCGTATTTGTTCAACCCCACCTGATGACATGAAATTGTTACTGGACGATCAGTTAATATCCTTTTTAATTTAGGATAGGTATTCGCCAAGGAATCCACGTATTGCAAATTCGAATGATACTCTTCGAAATAGGGATAATTTTTCAACGATTTCCAGATAAAATTCCGGTGCAACCGTTCATGCACGCTATTTACAGACACAATATTCACCTTAAAGACCGCATCCACGGGTACCGCCTGCAAAGTATCAAACCTCCCCACCTTTCGGAAAATCCCGAACCACACGATCAGGCCGACTACCACAAACAGGCCCAAAACAACAATTATCTTTCTTTTCGTACTTTTTTTCATACATGAATCATCAAGTTCGTATATTCTTCACCAGAGCCTGTACAAAGGCCTGAACTCTCATCCCAAAAATCAACAAGGTTTTAACGCATCTGCACTGTTTTCAACACTACAATATTAAGAATTTTAGTCGGGAAATCGTATCTTTGCCACTGATATATAACGCAAAATTATGGCTTCATACTGGCAAATATTTATCTCGTTTTTCAAGATCGGTTCTTTCACGCTAGGAGGTGGTTACGCGATGATACCACTCATCCAGCAAGAAGTCGTGGATAAAAAAGGTTGGCTAAAAGAGAGCGAATTCGTGGAGATGATGGCAATAGCCCAATCCGCCCCCGGACCGATTGCACTGAACACGGCCATTTTCGTGGGTTACAAGGCACGAGGAATTAAAGGGGTCATTTTTTCCAGCCTCGGAACCATCCTCCCCTCTTTCATCGTAATCCTGTTAATCGCCATCATTTTCACAGATTTCAAAAACAACCCCGGAGTAGAACGAGTATTCAAAGGCATCCGCCCGGCAGTCGTGGCCCTCATCGCTGCTCCTTTATACAAAATGGGTAAGTCGGCAGGAGTCACCCGTAAAACCATCATTTTCCCGGTCATTGCCGCCCTACTCGTCTGGTTACTCAACCTCTCGCCGATATATATCATCATCGCCGCCATCCTAGGTGGCCTCCTTTACGGTAAAATCACCCACAAACTCTAAAAATGTCATGAAACAAAGTCCGTTTTTCAATTTCCAATTCTCAATTTTCAATTAACATGTCAGAACTCGATCTCTATATCAGCCTCTTTATCACCTTCTTCAAAATCGGCCTATTCGGTTTTGGGGGCGGTTACGCCATGCTCTCGTTAATACAACATGATGTCGTGGAAACCCACAACTGGATCAGCGTGGCCGACTTCACGGACATTGTGGCTATTTCACAAAGCACGCCCGGCCCTATTGCCTTCAACACCGCCACTTACATCGGCTACACGGCAACAGGCAGCATCTGGGGATCAGCCATCTGCACGATAGCCGTCAGTCTTCCCTCCCTGATCATCATGATCACGATCTCCAAGTTCTTTTTCATGTTCCGGGACAACAAATACGTGGAAATGGCCATGCAAGGTTTAAAAATCACTGTTTTAGGACTTATCGGGGCAGCAGCGTTGTTATTGATGAACAAACAAAACTTCGTGGACTACAAAAGCTATATTATCTTCGCCATAGCCTTCATTGCCACCTTCAAATTCAAAATGGACCCGATTCTGATGATCATAGCGGCAGGAGTGGCCGGATATCTTCTCTATTAGGTCGTCGCTTACGGCAACCGTTATAAGTTGAGATTACGGCTCTGCAAGTTACAGGGAATACAAACAAAAAAACCGCCGATCGGCGGTTTTATATTTTAAAGCAGTGCATTGATTTTAGAAACCAAAGTCGTCTTAGGTACTGCACCTACTTGTTTGTCAGCAACCTCGCCATTCTTAAAGAAAAGAATTGTCGGGATGTTACGAATACCATACTTAGCGGCAGCAGAACCTTCATCCACGTTCACTTTAGCAACCACTAACTTACCTTCGAACTCTTTAGAGATCTCTTCCACGATGGGTAACATCATTTTACATGGTCCACACCATTCTGCCCAGAAATCTACAAGAACAGGAACTTCTGCTTTTAGCACAACTTCCTCGAAATTTGAATCATTAACTGCAATAGCCATACTTCTATCTTTAAAGTTTATAATAATATTCATGCTAAAAGCGTTGGATAAAGTTCCGCCATGATCCAACGCTTTGACATGGCGAAATTAATTAATTTTCATTTTAATAGCATCATTATTTTCAAAATATTCATATAATTCTCTCGAACGCCCTATCTTACAAGTTCTTGAAAACATCTTTACCCGGTGTCCCGTCCCGTCATACAAAATAAAATTCAACGGGAGATCACCCTTCTCGTTCACGAACTGGTTATGTATCTCTAATACAAGCTCGTGTGTCAGCTTTTCCACGTCTACCTGCAACGTGATCGAGCGAATCAGGTTCTCGCTGATAACGCTTAGCAAATCCATGCTCTGCACGTTAAAAGTCAGCTCTCCGGCCCCTCCCCACTTCTTTTCCTGCACTCTACCCTTGATGTAGATCGACGTCTCCAGAATAAAATAATTCCGGAACTTGATATAGTCCTCCCCGAAGAAAGGCAACTCGTAAGAACCCGTGAAATCCTCGATCGTCAAAATACCAAAATCATTCCCTTTCTTCGTTTTTCCCTCTCGCATGGCAACAATAATTCCCGCGATCGTCACGTCCCGGTCTTTGTAAGAACTCAAATCACTGCTCAGACTCTCCAAAGGAGTACAAATCGCCTTGATCTCTAGTTTATACGAATCCAACGGATGAGAAGTTAGGTATATACCGATCAATTCCTTCTCTTTACGTGCCTTCTCCACGTCCGTCCAAGGTTCACACAAAGGAATAGTAGGCTTTTTCACGTCATATTCATCCATCCCCCCGAACAGCGTCGCCTGCATCATCAAACTATCTTGTTGCTTTTTCTGCCCGTAATTCACCAGATTTTCAAGAAATGTCGTGTGGCCGTCAGGCATATAGAAATACTGCGCCCGATCCAATCCGAAACTATCTAACCCTCCCGCGATAATCAGATTTTCCAATGTCTTCTTGTTCACCGTCTTGTAATCCAAACGCTCGAAGAAATCGAAAAGATCCTTGTACCCTCCGTTAGCATTTCGTTCCCGGATAATCGAATGCACGGCAGCCTCTCCAACCCCCTTGATTCCGGCCATCCCGAAACGAATATCCCCCTTATGATTCACCGTGAAATCATCATCCGACTCGTTCACATCCGGAGCCAGCACGCTCAATCCCATTCGTTTACACTCGTCCATAAAAACCGTAACCTTCTCAATCTGTGATAAGTTACAACTCAAGTTGGCCGCCATAAACTCGGCAGGATAATGAGCTTTCAAAAATCCCGTCTGGTAAGCAATATAAGCGTAGCAAACCGAATGTGATTTATTGAACGCGTACGATGCAAACGCCTCCCAGTCACCCCAAATCTTATCAACCAACGGGTTGACCTCCTTTCCCATCTCCTTGCATCCTTTCACGAACTCCTCGTTTTTATTACACCCCTCGATGAACTGCGTCTTCAACTGGTTCATCGTGTCAATCTGTTTCTTACCCATTGCCTTACGAAGAGTATCCGACATACCCCGGGTAAAATTACCCAATGCACGGGACTGTAACATCACCTGCTCTTGGTAAACGGTAATACCATACGTGTCCTTCAAGTAAGGCTCCATCATCGGGTGATCGTACTCGATAGGAGCCTCCCCGTGCTTACGCTTGATAAAATCCGGGATATACTCCATAGGCCCGGGACGATACAAGGCATTCATGGCCACCAAATCCTCAAAACGGTTCGGCTTCAACGCCCTCAAATGCTTTTTCATTCCCGGCGACTCAAACTGGAACAGACCGGTAGTCTCCCCTCTTGAAAACAATTCGAATGTCTCTTTATCCTCTAACGAAATCGCATCCACATCCAGCGTCTTATGGCAGGATTTCTTTATATTATCCAAACAGGTTTTTATAATCGAAAGCGTCCTCAATCCCAAAAAGTCCATCTTGATCAACCCGATCGGTTCCACGAAGTGACCGTCATATTGAGTCGTCATCAAACTTTCCCCTTCTGTCGGCATAATCGGGATATGTTCCGTCAACGGGTCACGACTGATCAAAATACCACAAGCGTGTACTCCCGTCTGCCGCACGGAACCTTCCAAAATTTCCGCCAAATGGAGCGTTTTTGCAACCAGAGGGTTCGAAGACTCCCGTTCTTTTTCCAAATCGGGATTCTCCTTGTAAGCCTTCTTCAACGTGATTTTCGGGGTCTCCGGCACCATCTTTGCCAACCGGTTTGCCTCCGACAAATCCAACTTCAGCACCCGTGCCACGTCCTTAATCGCCATCTTGGCAGCCATACTACCGAAAGTCACGATGTGCGACACCTTATCCGCCCCGTATTTCTGTGTAACCCACTCCAACACCCGCTGACGCCCGTCATCATCAAAGTCAACGTCAATATCCGGCAGTGAGATACGATCAGGATTCAAAAAACGCTCGAACAGCAAATCATACTTCACCGGGTCAATATTCGTGATGCCCAGACTATACGCCACGGCACTTCCCGCAGCAGAACCACGCCCCGGTCCCACGATCACCCCCATATCACGAGCCGCTTGGATAAAATCCTGCACGATCAAGAAGTACCCCGGGAACCCCATCGTCTTCATGATATGCAACTCGAAAATCAAACGCTCCATAATATCCGGTGGAATATTCTCACCATATCGCCGCACGGCTCCTTTCATCGCCAACTCCTTCAAATAATCCGCCTCCAACTTGATACGGTAAAGTCGATCATATCCCCCCAACTTCTTCACTTTCTTTTGGGCATCCTCCTCGCTCATAACGACCTCACCTTTCTCGTTACGGGTAAACTCGTTGAACAAATCCTCTTCCGTGTATTTCTTCCGGTACTCTTCCTCCGTACCGATCTCCGGCGGGATCGGGAAAACCGGCATCAACGGATCAGAATCCAGTTTATAATCTTCAACTTTATCAACAATCTCCTGCGTATTCTCGATTACCTGCGGAATATCCTTGAACAACTCTTCCATCTCGGCCGTTGTCTTGAACCACTCCTGCCGCGTGTACCGCATCCGGTTAGGATCATCCAAATCCTTACGAGTATTCAGACAGATCAACAGGTCATGCGCCTCCGCATCCTCCGCGTTCAAGAAATGCACGTCGTTCGTGGCAATCACCTTGATCCCTAACTTCTCACCCATACGCAGAATCTCCGCATTACATCTCACTTGGTTATCGTAAACCTCCGCTCTCTCTTTAGCCGATTCTGCCGGATGCCTCATCACCTCCAGGTAATAATCCTCCCCCACTAAATTCTTGTACCACAAGGCAGCCGCCTCTGCCCCCTCAATATCCCCGGCCATAATCTTCTGGCAAATCTCACCTCCCAAACAAGCCGACGAAATAATCAACCCCTCGTGATGCTTCTCCAACAAAGCCTTATCAATACGCGGACGATAATAATACCCGTCCACGAACGCCGCCGAACAAAGCTTGATCAAATTCAAATACCCTTTCAGATTCTTGGCCAGGATTATCAAATGCTCTCCCGAACGGTCCACCGGTTTCTCCTTGTTATACAAAGACACCCGGGCCACGTAGGCCTCTACCCCCAAAATAGGTTTTATCCCCTTTTTGCGACAAGTATCGTAGAATAATTTTATCCCGAACATATTCCCGTGATCCGTCAACGAAATTGCCTTCATCCCGTCGGCAATCGCCTTCTCCACCAAACCGGGCACACTCGCCGCCCCGTCGAGAATAGAATACTGAGAATGTACATGAAAATGCGTAAATGCCATATATACACTTAATTAAATATTAACACACCCCTAAAAGGCATATCACAAATTTAGCCAAAAATCCCGACACTACCACCCCGTATAATACAAACAATTCTAAAAAGCGGTATATTTCCCGTTAAACCGGAAACCAATCCCCAGCATCAAGAAATTAGGTTCGTTGAAATTTTGTAGACGATACCCCACGTGCAAAAACACGGCACGGGACAAGGCTATTTTCAACGTCAACAATTGGTAGAACATATTCAGATCATTCTTCCCGATCACGTTCGCCCCGATCCCGACTCCTACGACAAAAAAAGGCATCACGTACTCCGCCCGCCCGGAAAGTCCCAAAGCAAACTGATCACCCAGAGGAGGGCGGACAATGTCCGACTTATCCACACTCCCGTACACGTTCCCATCCGTGTATAAATTGGCTCCCCCGTCAAACGTCCCATCCAGAGACACGCCTAACCGGAGTTTATAATTCAAATTATACATCGGGGTAAAATTAAACCCGAACACGGGGTAAGCCTCAGGAGAAGGGGAAAACCCGTCGGAAGTCTTCACCAACCGATCATGCCACGAGCCGAAAAAAACAAAATCATACGTGAAATGCCGTCGAAAAGGTTGTGTGGTCAAAGCTACTTTCCTCTCCAACGCCTTCAAATCATCCTTCCGGTAAAAATTACACTCTAACCCGATATTTCCCCCGATCGTGTTCAACCCGGCATTAGGAATCTTCGTGTTCCCGTTGGAAAAATGCGATACCGTCAACCCCGAAAGCAGGCTAACCCTCGGGGACAACCTCCAGCGCAAATAAAAATTAGCATTAATATAAGCGTTCACCTTCGAACCGATCATCGTATTGTACGAATTATAATACGAGTCATAAGGTTTCCACCCCGCGGACAACCCAAAATTCCACTCGTAATGTAAAGACAACCAGGGAGCCAAACTAGAGATACGAGCCCCTTGGAACAAATAAAATGCAACCGGGTTTCCCAACTGACGGGATTCCCCGAAATTATAAAATCCGAGTCCTATCCCTTGATAAACATCTCCATAGATTCGCTCATCAACACTCCCCGGGCGATAACGGAACAAATATTTCACATGTGTGGAAAAAGCACCCCGGATAATTCTCCCCTCGGCATTCGCCCCTTTCAAAAAAGAACTTGTCGGGAAAATATACTCCGGACGTCCCTCCACCCGCAAACCATGCACGAACTTACGTGGTGACACGTTCACCAGACTATCGTTCCCCTGTCCTGCC
>NZ_JBCOSQ010000006.1:15286-16407 GCF_040920905.1 Butyricimonas sp. RTP31003st1_G1_RTP31003_210430
CGGCAAGGAAACCCGGGTGAAACTCACGATAGCGGCAAGCGTGGCAAACCCTCCTGCAAAATAGAGGGAAGCATACGTCCCGTCCACCGGAAAAACAACAAACATTAATGCCACTAACGAGGCTCCCGTGGTCTGTCCAGTCAAACGGGCCATACCCAGCATACCGCTAGCCCCGCCACTCCTGTTCTGTGGCGCGGAAGAAATTAATATACTATTATTCGGCGTCTGGAATAATCCAAACCCGAATCCACACATAGCCATAAACAAAGCAATCCCAGCGTTGGAAACCTGATCCGCAAAGACAGCTAATAAAAATAATCCCGCGGAAAATATCGACAATCCCACGCCCCCCAACAACCCGGCATGAACCCGTTCGATCAACCTCCCGGCCAAAGGAGCCGCAATCATCGTCGCCAACGGCCAAGGGGTCAGCAACAATCCCGTCGCCACCTCATCCAGTCCCAACGTGTGCTGCAAAAAGAAGGGCAAAGAAACCATGGCCAGCATCTGTGCCACGAAAGAACACACGGACGTCCCGACTGACAACGAAAAAATCGGTATCTTCAACAAATCGACAGGCAACAGGGGATATTCCTGCGACAACTGGCGACGCACGAAAAAGTAACCAACCAACAGAACCACTCCAATCCCCGGGAGCAACACGGACAAACTCACCCCGTGAGTAAATCCCTCGATCGAGAAAATCAATAACCCGAATGTAAAAGCGTTCATCAACCCGCTAATCCAATCAAACTTCCGCCCACTTCTTTTTACCGGATTCACGGGCAAAAAACGGAAAGATAAAATCAAAGCCACGATAACAATGGGAACATTTATCGCGAATAACCACTGCCAAGAGGCGACAGACAAAATTCCTGCCGCAATCGTCGGCCCCCCTGCCGCCGACACGGCAACCACTAGCGCATTGATACCCATTCCCCGCCCCAAATGTCGTTTGGGATAAATAATCCGGATCAAAGAAGTATTCACGCTTGCCAAAGCAGCCGCACCAAAACCTTGAAATACACGGGCTACCGTCAACGTCAGCAAAGAATTGGAAAGCGCACAAGCTAATGAAGTCACGCTAAATATGAGTAATCCCCCGATATACACCCGTCGAT
>NZ_JBCOSQ010000006.1:16560-114717 GCF_040920905.1 Butyricimonas sp. RTP31003st1_G1_RTP31003_210430
CAATCGTGCCGTCCAACACGGAAACCGTAATTCCCATGGCAATGGCAAGAATCGCCCAGTATCGTTTCGGGACAGGCAACCCGTCCCACTCTACCTCTTTCGTACTCATTTTCCCAGTCCAATTTTATCGTGCAAAAATACGAAATATAAAATTCCCATTTCACCCACCGTACGAAAATTTTAAAAACTACCTTATCGGTTGTCTGTCGGTATATAAATGGTAAACCAACTGATAATCATACATATTTTATGATCACATCTTGAAATCTAGCGGATCACTATCGTATAAAGCGCTATTAGAACGCTATTAAATCCCTATTAAAGCGCTATATATAATAGCGTTCTATTAGAATTTTAATAGGATGTTTAAACTATTTTATCCGGTAGTGATCTAGAAGTGATCATAAAACATTCATTTTATATTCATACACAAGGCATTAACAAGGATTTGTTCAAGATTAATCCCCCTTGTTAAATCACAAAAACACACTAAAAAAAAGAAGAGTGCCTGGCATCACAGCCAAACACTCTTTATATTCTCACGTATGATCGGTACTATTTCTTCTTTGCCGCTTTATTCGGGAAAGCGGGAATAGATGGAATCTCCTTCTTCTCGGTCTTTAACTTCTCCAGAATCACTTGAACCGCTCTATTTAACTGTTGATCCTCACCATTATACTCTAAATAAGGATCGTTTTCAATATCAACGTGAGGAGTAACTCCCGTTCCCTCGATAATAAACTCGCTGCCATCTGCCGCGAACGGCGCGTATGACGGCGTCACGATGGAGCCACCATCAACCACCCGGATCGAACCGCTATATCCAACAACACCACCCCACGTGCGACGACCTATAATCGTTCCCAAGTGATTATACTTGAATCGATACGGGAAAAGATCCCCGTCAGAGGCGGAATACTCGTTTACCAGCAACACTTTCGGTCCCAAGAACGTACCAACCGGACTTACCGACCCGGAGGTTTGGTTCGTGTGCATCGTGTAGAAAGTCGGCGTACGCATCAAACGTTCGGTAATCATCGGGGACACGTTTCCCCCACCATTTCCCCGATCGTCAATGATCAAGGCTTTCTTATTCAACTGCGGGTAATAATGTTTCACGAACTCGTTCAAACCATCAACACCCATATCCGGGATATGAATATACCCTACCTCCCCGTTCGTGGCCTCGTTTACCTTACGGATATTATTCTGTACCCAATTATAATAATACAATTTCGATTCGTCAGCCAACGGAACAACCAACACGTTACGAGCCTCCTTCTCGGTCGGGTTCGTGTTCACGGTCAATTCAACCGTCTTGCCAGCCATATCGATCAACTCGGAGAACAGGTTATCTACCTCTTTCAACGATTTCCCGTTAATGGCCAAAATATAGTCACCCGCTTTCACCTCCACGCCCGGCATGGTCAAAGGCGAGCGGGTAGAGGCATCCCAGTTGGCTCCCTCGATCACCTCGGTCACTTTAAAATAACCGGATTTATCTTTCACGAATTTAGCACCCAGCAACCCCATATCAATTCTCTCGGGCATCGGAACCCGCCCGTTAATCGAGTAAGCGTGTCCGACACTCAATTCCGCGATCATCTCCCCGATAATATAAGTCAAGTCCGTACGATGATTCACGTAAGGCACCAGCACTTTATATTTTTCGTACACGTGATCCCAGTCCACGCCGTGCATATTCTTGGCATAGAAGAAATCACGCATCTGCCGCCAGCTCTCGTTATAGATCTGCATCCATTCCTGATGGTAGTCAATCACCCGTTTCACCCCTTTCGTGGGAACGGGAGAAGTCACGTTAGCGGAAAGTACCGGAAGGTCCTCCACCTGGAACGCGGAACCCGAAGAAACGATAGCCTTTTTGTAACCGGGAGAAAATTCGACGTCCCCACCCGTGTCGGTTTCTTTCTTCCCGTTCAGGTCATAAATCAGCGTGCGGCCTCCCCGGTTATAATATACCCGGTTTCCCAGCATATGCACGTTACCATAGTAATTCGATGCCAACACGGGCAATTCTACAAGACGACTTTCCAAATTCGTGAAATCATACACGACACCTTTGTCTTCACTCTCTTTCTTCTTATCCTTTTCTTTCACGATTGTCTCCATCCGGACAACATCATTTTTAGGGGCGAACAATACCGGGGCATCCTTCGCCAAAGGCAGGATGTACACCTTATTCATATCATTGTACACGTGATTCCATTCCGTCCGTCCATACGTCGGGGAGAAAGTGCGGGCAGAAACAAACACCAGATATTTCCCGTCCTCGCTGAAATTCGGCGAACTGGAACCAAACCACCCGTCGGTAACTTGGTGTTTCTCGCCACTTTCAACATGATACACGATAATGTTATCCATCGTCGTTTCCGGACGAACGTAAGTGATATATTTGCTATCAGGAGACCAGTTGTAGGACGTCATGGAACGGATACCCGATTTTTCCACGATCTTCCGGTTCCCGCTTTCCACGTCAGATATATTCAACGTGTTCCCCTTCTCGCTCCAGAGAATTTTCTTGGAATCCGGGGACCATTTATAATTGAAGATATAACTTTTCAGATTCTTGATCAGCTTCCGTTCTTTTCCCGTCACCACGTCCCGGAGATAAATATTGAATTCCCCGTCCTTGTCGGAAACGTAACTGATGTATTTCCCGTCCGGAGACCAACCCGCCTGCATATCGTTAGCATCGGAAGAATTGGTTAAGTTATAGGTAATACCCTCTTTCACGGGCAGCGAGAAAATATCCCCACGAGCAGCCACAACTACCCTCTCCCCACCGGGAGCAACCGCAATACTCGAAATCTGGCCGCTTACATCAGTCAACGTCGGACGAGAATAAACCTGATCGTTATCAATGTTTATCGTGATCTTGGATTCCTTGCCACTCTGCAAATCGTACCCGTAAATATATCCCCCTTGCTCGTACACGATTAGCTTGTCACCAATCGCAGGAAATTTTATATCGTATTCTTTGTAAGAAGTCAATTGTTTATCCTCTTTCGTGTTCACGTCATAGGCGTAAAGATTCATGATGTCACCCCGATCGGATATATAATATATAGTATTCCCATCCGGGGACCACATCGGGAACACATCTTGCCGCACGTTGTCGGTAATCCGCTCTGATTTCTTCGTGTTGAAATCAAACACCCGGATGTCATCCGCCATACCACCTTGATAACGTTTCCACGCCCGGAATTCCCGGAAAATATAATTGTAAGCTAATTTCTTTCCATCCGGAGAATAAGAGGCAAAACCGCCATTCTTTAAAGGTACTTCCTCGGACATCCCTCCCTCCACCGGGACCGTAAACAGTTGCCCGGTAAAATCGTTAAAAGTATATCTCCGGGAACGATAAAGAATCCGTTTACTATCCGGGGTCCAACCGATCACCACGTTGTTCGGCCCCATGCGATCCCCTAGATCATCCCGTTTCAACGTGGCCGTGTAAGTCAAGCGACGAGGTTCGCCCCCCTCCACGGGGATGACAAATACTTCCGTGTTACCATCATATTGCCCGGTGAAAGCGATGTATTTTCCATCCGGGGAAATACGAGGAAACATCTCGTACCCCACGTGCGAGGTCAACCGACGGGCCGTTCCTCCCCCGGCTGAAACCAGGTAAAGATCCCCGGCATACGAGAATACCAACTTGTCCCCCACGCTATGCGGGAACCTTAATAACCTTACCTCCCCGGCCTGTACCCACAAACCGGCTAACAACACACCTAGTAAAAGAATAAACCTCCTCATAACAAATTAGTTCATAAAGTTTATAAAGTTCATAAGGTCTATAAAGTTTACAAAACCGTAAAGTTCACAAAGTTGATTCAGGCATAAAAACGAACCAATGACATTGACGTCGCAAAATCGCAAATCCACAGAATCTATTCACCTTAGAACTTTATGGACTTTATGAACTTTATAAACCCTTTTCTAATAATTCCTTGATCACACGAGGAAAATGCTCGTATTCCAAGGCATGGACTTTCGTTGCCAAAGATTCCGGAGTGTCTCCCGGCACGATTTCACATTTAGCCTGAAAGATGATTGCCCCCTCGTCGTAATGATTATTCACGTGATGAATCGTAATACCACTTTCCTTTTCCCCGGCAGCGATCACCGCCTCGTGTACTTTCATGCCGTACATACCCTTGCCCCCGTAAGAGGGTAACAGGGCCGGATGGATGTTAATTACCCGGTCCGGATAAGCGTCGATGATAGCATCCGGCACCTTCCAGAGAAAGCCCGCCAACACGATCAGATCAATATCCAATCGTTTCAATTCATTCAAAACCAGGTCAGAATGAGAGAACTCTTCCCGTCCGAAAACAAACGTCGGCACGCTTAAACGTTTTGCCCGTTCCAAAACATAGGCATCGGGTTTGTTACAAAACACGATTTTCACGACATTTTCGGTGTCATTTTTAAAATAATTAATGATATTTTCAGCGTTAGAACCTGAACCAGAGGCAAATATTGCTATTTTTTTCATCCTGTAATCTATTAAAAATCAAACGCATAAAGATAAGAAAACTTTATTCATGCCAAAAAATTTTCTAGGAAAAATAAATTCTCTAACTTTGCCCCCGAACTTAGAGAGTTATGCGCGTCTCTTGTAGACGCAAGTGTGAATTTAAAAAATGTCTAATTAAAATTTAAAGTTATGTCTGACATTCAAAACAGAGTTAAAGCTATCATTGTTGATAAATTAGGAGTTGACGAAAGTGAAGTTAAACCTGAAGCAACGTTTACTAACGACTTAGGAGCTGACTCTTTGGATACGGTAGAGTTGATCATGGAATTGGAAAAAGAATTCAACATCACTATTCCGGACGATCAAGCAGAGAAAATCGCTACCGTGGGCGATGCTATTGCATACGTTGAAGCTAACGCTCAATAATTTAATATTTTATCTATGAATTTCAAACGAGTAGTAATAACTGGTCTTGGAACTATTAATCCCTTGGGTCATAACGTGGCCGAATTTTGGGAGAACTTGAAAGGTGGCGTCAGCGGCGCCGGTCCTATTACTCGTTTTGATGCATCTAAATTTCGCACGCAATTCGCTTGCGAAGTTAAAAACTACGAGCCCACGGAATATTTCGACAAGAAAGAAGTCCGTAAAATGGATCTTTACAGCCAATTTGCCCTGATTTGTTCCAGGGAGGCCGTAAAAGATGCCGGACTCGATTTCTCGCAAGAGGACAGAAAGAGAATCGGTGTAATCTGGGGTGCAGGTATCGGTGGTTTGGATACGTTCTACGAAGAATGCAAAACTTTTGCATTAGGAGACGGAACTCCCAGATTCAACCCGTTCTTTATACCCAAGATGATTGCCAACATGGGTGGAGCCATGATCGCCATAGAAGAAGGCCTAAAGGGTCCGAACTACACGACGGTTTCAGCCTGTGCATCATCCGCACACTCGTTAGTAGATGCATTAAATCTGATCCGATTAGGAAAAGCAGACGTGATACTTGCCGGTGGATCTGAAGCAGCCATCACCCCCCCGGGTGTAGGTGGTTTCAATTCCATGAAAGCTTTATCCACTCGTAATGATGACCCGAAAACAGCCTCGCGTCCTTTCGACGTTGACCGTGACGGATTCGTTATCGGCGAGGGCGGTGCTTGCTTAGTCGTAGAAGAGTACGAACATGCAGTAAAAAGAGGTGCTCACATCTATGCGGAACTCGCGGGAGGCGGAGCCAATTGCGATGCTTACCACATGACAGCCCCGGACCCGGAAGGAGAAGGTGCAGCCGATGTTATGTTACTCGCGTTGGAAGACGCCGGACTGACCCCGAAAGACGTTGATTATATCAACGTTCACGGAACGTCTACCGGACTCGGAGATGTGGCAGAACCTAAGGCCATTCAGAGAGCATTTGGTGAACACGCTTATGATCTGAACATCAGTTCCACCAAATCAATGACAGGACATTTACTAGGTGCCGCCGGTGCCTTAGAAGCGATCGCTTGTGTTCTGGCTGTGAAAAACAACATTGTACCCCCTACCATTAATTTCAGCAACCTTGATCCGGAACTGGATCCCAAGCTGAATTTCACGTTCAATAAGGCTCAAGAGAAAGAAATCAATGTAGCCATCAGTAACACTTTCGGTTTCGGAGGACACAATGCTTGCGTTGTATTCAAAAAGTAATCACTAACTAAAATTTTGGGGAAGTGATTAGTAAAATAATTCAATCCATAAAACTTTACCTTCACAGGAAGGAAAAGTTTTATGGATTGTCTATTTCGGAATGGGGATTTGTTCCCGGTAACAAGGGTTTATACACCTTGGCATTGTTACATAAATCGGCGTCCAGATACACGAAAAGCGGAACCGTCTTGAATTACGAGCGTCTCGAATTCTTGGGCGATGCCGTGTTGGGAGCTATTGTCGCTGAAATCCTGTACAAATTTTTCCCCAACAAGGACGAGGGATTCATGACCCGCTTACGCTCCAAGATCGTGAGCCGCGAATCATTGAATATCATTGCCATCAAAATGGGGTTGAGCGAAGAAGTAATTGCCAAATCGGATATTTCCAAAAACAAACATATCTACGGTGATGTATTCGAGGCTTTTACCGGAGCCATCTACCTGGATCAAGGATACGACAAAACCAAAGCGTTTATCGAGAATTACATCTTCCCCCACTACGTGAACCTGGAAGACCTCGTGTACGTTGACAAAAACTACAAGAGCCGCCTGATTGAATGGGCCCAAAAACAAAAGATTGACCTGAATATCGAAACGATTGAAAGTAATGCCCGTCGCTCTAAATTCGTCTGTACAATCTCTATCGGCGAAGACATCATGGCCCAAGGCATAGGTGCATCAAAAAAAGAAGCGGAGCAAAACTCCGCTGAAAAAGTTATTCAAAAACTCCAGGTCGAGGCCCAAGGAGAAATTGAAATCTAATATTATTCCATGATTCCACGATTGCCGATTCCGTGATTTCTTTCAGTGAATATAATCACAGAATCACCAATCATAAATCACTCAATCTTTTTATTCTTTCACACGTTCCACGTAAGTACCGTCTTCCGTTTTGATACGAATTTTCTCACCGGTATTGATAAAAAGAGGAACCATCACTCTTGCACCGGTTTCTACTTCTGCCGGTTTCAAAGCCGTAGAAGAAGCGGTATCACCTTTCAATCCCGGCTCCGTGTAAGTTACTTCCAAAACAACAGTCGGCAACAATTCAACATATAACGGGGTTTCCGTGTCGGCATGTACAACCATTTCAACAGCATCACCCTCTTTCAAGAACTGGGGAGCATTGATCAAATCTTTCGCGATAGGAATTTGCTCGAAAGATTCCGTGTGCATCATGATATAGTCCTCTCCTTCCATATACAGGAATTGATACGGACGTCTCTCGATACGCACCACATCAATCTTCACCCCTGAAGTAAAGGTATTTTCCAAGGTACGACCGGTTTTGATGTTCTGCATCTTCGTTCTCACGAAAGCGGGACCTTTACCGGGTTTCACGTGTTGAAACTGTACAATTCTGTATAAATCGTCTTTGAAAACGATACATAATCCATTCCTAAAATCAGCCGTTGTTGCCATTTATTTTATTTTTTAGATTTAATATTTTTCATTGAGGGTGCAAAGATAAGGAAATCAGCACAAATCACCAAATGAGGATTTTATTTTCTTATATGATCCGTCTATTATCACACAAGTAAGCCGATTTTTAATCCAGCCCAAATAATAAACTAATCATCCTTCTCCGAATTTCCAAGTTGCAAATAATCTTTTGCATTTAATGGAGAAATTATACTTTTACCTGTCTGAATTTCAATTTCTTTCCGAGTATTACCTGCGATTTGACCTCCTTGATTCGCAATATGTCGATTTTCTTCAAATGTTTTCGGTTCACGTTCTTTCGATATTTCGGTTGTCGTCGCTTCTGCAAGCATATTCAGAATCAACTCCATATTGGTCATGTTATCTCGAAGATTTTCTTTCTTTAAACCCTTTAATTGTTTATATTCTCGAGTCGTCAGTCCAGCCCAAGCTTGCGTTATTATATCTGTCAATGCAGCAAATTGTACACCTTCCTTCACTCCCCGACATTTCCATTCATCAGTAAGCTCCTTTCGCACTTCTATACTTTTTAGACGTTGGTTTATCCAATTATCCGAATAACCCAATCGTTTATAGTCTAACAAGGCTTGCTCGATCGACAACTCAGGATCCTCCAGTTGATCCAGACGTTCTTTAGCTACTTGTGCCATCCACAATTTAAAAGGTTCCGCTTTAGGAGAGGGGATCGACTGAATAATTCGAAAAAGGGATTCCGTATCTGCAGCAAGTGTTTTACGCCTCTTACCCGTTTCGGTCATCATCATTACCTGGGGACAATTTGTCCCCATGAACAATCCCAATTCGGAATCACGTTTTCTTACTTTTTTCAAGTAATCAGTCGGATTAGCACTATCTGTCAATACAGAAACAATATCTACAACTGAAAAATACCACTTTTCTTGGTCTTCATCCCAAACTGTACGAATCTTTCTTTCTTCAAATAGCTTTATTGCATCCTTTTGTGTCATATTATTGCTTTTATAAATACAAAAGTAATAATATAAAACCACACTACTTACGCCACAACCGATAATAAACTCCTAACGGTAACGATTTCCCGTATGAATCGGTAAAATACAACTCTCCGAATTGTTCCCCGGTACAATCACCGACTAGCTGTCGCACGATACTCCGGGCTAACAGTGCGGAGAGTCCCATGGAATACAGGTTAAGCACGAGGAAACTATTGGAACCTTCCAACAATTGCCCACACAAGGTAATCAACTCGTTAATATTTTCCTCCAATACCCATTTCTCACCATTCGCACCGCGCCCATAAGCCGGTGGGTCCAGAATGATCCCGTTATATTTTTTACCCCGACGTACTTCCCTTTGCACAAATTTTAAAGCATCATCCACGATCCAGCGAACACCATCCAATTTCGATGCTTCCATGTTTTCCCTAGCCCAAGAAACAACCGGCTTTACCGAATCCACGTGGGTAACATCCGCTCCGGCACTCTTCGCCGCAAGAGTAGCTCCCCCGGTGTAAGCAAACAGGTTCAACACTTTTGCCTCTGAACCAATTCGTTTCACCTGATCGAATATAAAATTCCAATTCTCCGCCTGCTCCGGGAATATCCCCACGTGCTTGAAAGAAGTCAATCCCAAACGCATTCGAATATTCATCTCCCCGTACCGATAATTCACGAACCATTGCTGTGGCATTTTAGGCTTGCAAATCCATTCTCCACGATCCTCGCTCTTCTTATCCTTCTTGAAATAAGCATCCGCCCGTTGCTGCCACTCCACGTCGGGAAGCGATTTATTCCATATCGCCTGCGGCTCCGGCCGGGCAATCACGTAACGCCCGAAACGTTCCAATTTCTCGAAAGCACCACTATCAATTAGCTCGTAATCAGTCCAGCATGAGGGACTTAGTAATTTTATATCCATATCATCCTTTTTAAACTCCAATCAAATGCAAAGGTAATAACTATCCCTAGATAACCCTTTTCATTTTCCAAAAAATTGGAATATCGAAAATTAAACCATATTATTGTATAGTGAAATAGGCTTAAGCAACATATGGTGAAAAAGCAAATATCAGATTCCATAGAAACAGAAGAACTAATCCAACGATTTAACCGCCGGGAAGAATCTGCTTTTGAGTATATATATGGTTTACTTTATCAAGATTTACTCTACTTTTCGATTAAACTTTTCCACAATTCCGATTTAGTTCCCCAAGATACAATTCAAGATCTTTTTATGAAATTATGGATCGGGAAACATATATCATTCAATTCTTTAGAACACATAAAGGCCTATATGTACACAAGTATCCGGAATAGTTTTCGAGAATACTATTCGCATCAAAAAGTAAAAAGTAAATACGAACAAACCCTACAAAACGAAGACGACCGATTCACATCATATCTTGTTGAGACAGAAGTCATCTCTGAATTAAGCCGCCATCCGGAACTCTTCCCCAAAGAATGCGGAAAAGTATTAAAATTATACCTAGAAGGTTGGGATATCAAAGATATTGCTGAAAAATTAGATAAATCACCCAGTACAATCTACACTCAACGCCAAGAAATTATCGTGATTTTAAAAAAACTGATGAAACGAGAGTTATTCTCACTAATTCTATACAACTCTTTATTAATGCATTACAGAAACAAACGTCATTAGTCAATCCGACAAAATGTTAAAATTTATCTTTTTTTTCTTCACGGGTAGCAAAAATCAATATTAAAACCGTGTTGGAAGAAAAAGATACAATATGAAAGAAACAAAAAGATATATACAAATCCAGACTATCGCACGTCAACTCTGTGATATCATGCAACAGCATGAACTAAAAGATATAGGAGAACTAAAAGAATGGCTGGAACATAACAATACTGCAATAGAAATTATCAAGTCATTAATGGATGACTCTGAACTATCAAAAAAGATTGAACTCTACCGTCAACAAGACAAAGAACAGGCAATTTTATCTCTCCGAACAAAAATTCAAAAACACCAGCGCCACCGAGTGATTATCCGTATCAGTCGTGTTGCTGCTGTAATCGTACTTCTCATAGGGTGTGGTCTACTATATCACAAATTATCACAACAGGAAAAACATCAGACATTAGCATCTACTATTTCCTCCAAGCTATCTCCCGTAATTATTACCCCTAACGGACAACACTATGATCTTTCAAAAGTCCTAACCGATACAACTCACAATTTAAATATTGCTTATAAAAGTACCGAAGAAATCAAATATACTTATCAACCTCCTGCCGTTGATATCGAAGAGGAAGGGTATAACCAACTAATTATTCCCAACCAATGTAACTATCAAGTCACCCTATGCGATGGTTCGGTAGTTCGGTTAAATGCTGGAAGTCGATTAGAATATCCCAATAGTTTTCCTTCCCATGAACGGAAAGTACGCTTAACCGGGGAGGCTTATTTTGAAATCAAGCATGACGGACGTCCTTTTATGGTCGAAGTCCGTCAAGCCTCCATACGAGTATATGGAACCCACTTCAACATAAATGCTTATCAAGAAACCAATATTGAAACGGTATTAGTTGAAGGGAAAGTAGGGGTCTCAATCCAAGACTCTATCGATCAAGAAAAAATATTAAAACCCAATCAGCTTAGTCGCCTTAATTTATTGACAGGAGAACAAGAAATTGTGGATGTCGATGTTCAAAAATACATTGCATGGACGACAGGCTTCTTAAGATATGACAATGACTCACTGGAACTACTAATCGAAGATCTTAGTCGATGGTATGGTGCCGACTTCGACTTCAAAGATAACAAACTGAAAAACATCAGAATCTCGGCTTCTATCAACAAGGATACTCCCCTTGAAGAAGTATTAGCCATGATTCAAACAACCGCAAAAATAAAATTTCATTTGATAGAAAGGAGGTACATCATCACTCAATAAATATCCTAAAATGCAGAAGAGAGCATCCCAGGGATACCCTCTCTAACTAATATTCTTTTTTTGTTCTGCCATCGCAGATTGCCGTCGGATGGACAGAAAATGTCTTAATATTAATCAGTTAAAATTATGAATAATGTCATACACTGCCAAATAAAAGCCAAGAAATTTTCAATGGTATTTTTCATGGCAATTTTTCTCACATTACTCTTAGGTTATTCCAATGGAGTATATGCAGATCAGACTATTCCGGAACACAAACAGAATCTTCAACAAGATTCAACCTTTTCCGTAAATGTAAAAAATTCAACCATAAAGGAAATCCTTTATGAAATACAACGGAAAACCGGTTACAGTTTTATGTTCGAACAGGAAGAACTAGGTAAAATCAAAAAAAGCATAAACCTAGTCAATACCACACTAAAAGCTTGTTTGGACAAACTCTTCGAACAAACACCTTATATCTATGAAATCAATGGTAAAACAATTGCCATTGTCAAAAAAAATACAAAAAAACAAGAAAACAAATGTCGTGTAAAAGGTAAAATCACCGATGAAAGCGGGGAAGCTGTAATCGGAGCAACCATTCTAATCGAAGGTACAAGTGTAGGAACGGCCACCGATGTAAATGGAGAATTCCAACTGGAAGTTTCAGCCGGAGAAACCTTGCAAATCTCCTTTTTGGGTATGCAACCACAAAAATACCATGTTACACAATCCACAGACCAATTACTGATCACATTGAAATCTGATGTCAAGGCCATGGAAGAGGTTATTGTCACCGGAATGTTTACCCGTAAAGCCGAAAGCTTTACCGGATCAGCCAAGACCATTACGGCCAAAGAGCTAGAACGAGTAGGAAACGGAAATCTCTTTCAAAGCCTGAGGAATCTTGATCCGTCATTAAACATCATGGACAACCTGGAATTCGGGTCTGACCCCAACAAATTACCCAACATGCAGTTACGAGGGACCTCCACTTTCCCGGTAGAAAGTAACACGGATTTAAGAAGTAATTATCAAGACGATCCTAACCAACCTTTATTCATTTTGGATGGTTTCGAGGCCAGTGCCACGAAAATTTTCGACTTGGATATGAACCGAATCCAGAGTGTTACAATCCTAAAAGATGCTGCAGCTAAAGCTATTTATGGTTCTAAAGCGGCAAACGGAGTGGTTGTCATCGAGACCAAACGCCCCGTAGGAGGAGAATTCCGAGTGAATTATAAAGGTAGCCTCGATGTCACGATGCCAGACTTAAGTAGTTACAATTTAGCCAACGCACTGGAAAAATTGGAGATAGAGAGAATTGCCGGAATATACGAAAGCGATTATCTCCCTTCTCATCAAAACTTGCAGGACTTGTACAATGAGAGGATGAAAGCAGCTTTAGAAGGTCTAGACACAGATTGGCTCTCAAAACCTTTACGTACCGGGATCGGGACCAAGCATGCTCTATCCTTTGAAATGGGGAATCAGAATCTGACTGCGATTGTAGACGTTTCTTACAATAAAGTAAATGGTGTAATGAAAGGATCTTATCGGGAAGTCATTGCCGGTGATGTCAATTTGGCTTACAGATTGAATACCAAGTTCCTTTTCCGGAACATCATGAGTATTACCTCAAACCGTTCAGACGATTCTCCTTATGGAGATTTTAGTGAATATGCTACCATGAATCCTTATTTCTCCCCATATGACAAATCAGGCGAGATCACCAAGGATAATAACAACCCGATGTATAATGCAACATTAAATACCAAACGTACCTCCGGCTATCTGGAGTTCACGAACAATTTTTACACGGAATACAGCATATTGGATGGACTAAAAGCCGTTGCAAGAATAGGAATTACAAGTCAAAATAGCACCGGGGATATTTTTTATCCTGCCAATCACACCAAGTTTTCTGATTGGACAGATGACAGGTTCCTACGTAGAGGTTCTTATCAACAAAATACCGGGAAATACACGAATCTAAACGGAGATTTAACTATACAATATTCAAAAACTTTTGATAAACATTTATTGATGGCGAACTTTGCTTTCTCTATAAGCGAAAAGAAAAACAGCGAAGTCGTACATTATGCGGAAGGTTTTCCTTCTGACCGGATGGATGATATCACTTTTGCATTACAATATGCAGAAAATAAAACACCTTATGGAAATGAAAGTATAACCAGAGATATCGGTTTCACCGGAGTACTGGGATATACTTATGATGATCGATTTCTAGCCGATCTGACTATACGAGAAAATGCCTCTTCTCAATTCGGAGCCGACAATCGTTGGGGATTATTTTGGAGTGCCGGTATAGGTTGGAACATACACAACGAAAAATTCATGCGGGAGCTAGATTGGGTAAAACAACTTAAAATCAGAGGATCAATCGGGACAAGTGGTAGTCAGTCTTTTGAAAGTTACCAGGCAATAGCGACCTACAAATATTATACCGATGTTTCTTACACCGGAATGTTAGGAGCTTACGTGATGCGATTAGCCAATGACAACTTAAAATGGCAGGAAAAAATGGATTATAATGCCGGTATTGATGCCCGTATATGGAAATTCTCTTTCACATTCGATTACTACGAGTCGATCACCGATAATCTAATTGTAGACCTCTCTCTACCGACTTCTGTCGGTTTCAGTTCTGTGAAAGAAAATATCGGGAAAGTTAAAAACAGCGGTTTTGATATTGCCTTTACCTATAACATTTTTTCTAAAGGGACTGGTTTTCTAAATCTGACAGGTTCTCTGACAACCAATAAAAACAAAATCATGAAACTCTCTGATGCCATGCGTGCTTTCAACGAGCGCCAAGACGAACTGGTAAGCACCAAAGAGGATGGAGGACGTTCAAAACCTGTACTGCGTTATGTTGAAGGAGGATCATTAAATTCTATCTGGGCTGTGCCTTCTTTAGGAATTAATCCTGCCAACGGTAGAGAAATATACGTAAGACCGGATGGAACGACCACTTATACTTGGCAGGCCAGTGATCAACAAATCGTGGGTAATAGTCAAGAAAAATTCAGGGGAAATTTCGGTTTCAATGGTGAGTATCAAGGTTTCGGTCTAAGTGTAATTGCCCGATTTACTGCCGGAGGTGATTATTATAACCAAACATTAGTCGACAAAGTAGAAAATGCAGATCTAAAACAAAATGTCGACAAACGTCTTTTATATGGCCGATGGTCGGAAAAGAATAAAGATGCCCCATTCAAAACCTTACAACCTTATAATGATGCTAATGGGAACTATATATCTGCCCCAAAAACAGAACCAACCTCCCGTTTTGTACAACGCAAAAACGAAATGACAATCTCTTCCATCAGTGCATGGTACGACTGGCGGGATAGGGAATGGCTGGACAAAGCCGGAATCAGTCGTTTAAAGTTAGCATTTAACATGAATGATGTCTGCACAATATCGACAATCAAAATGGAACGAGGAACCTCCTATCCTTTTGCCCGTACCATGTCATTCTCGTTAGCAGTTGAATTCTAAATAAATCGATTATGAAAAGAATAATATTATATGGCATCTCGGTTTTAATGCTTCTATGTATTACTTCCTGCGAAAAATGGTTAGATGTTAATCCTAAATCAGAAATTAAAGCAGATAAGTTATTCGATACGGAAGCTGGTTTTAAAGACGCCTTGACAGGATTATATATCAATATGACCTCAAAAGATGTATATGGGGCTAATCTATCTTGGCAAGCCATCGAATTTATGGCCGGACAATATGATGGAGGGAAAAGCTCTTATATTGAATTACAGAAATACAATTTCGAACACAACTCTTCGAAGAATTTTATCCAGGCGGTATGGGCTAAAGAGTATAATATCATCTCGGAAACAAATTTACTATTAGAATCATTGGAGAAAAAAGGAAATATCCTGAATCCAACTCTTTATAACGTCATAAAAGGAGAGGCCCTAGCGATTCGTGCAATGTGCCACTTCGACCTGATACGCTTATTCGCTAAAGGTAATCTTGCTGAACGCCGGGAAATTCTAACCGAACCTTGTATTCCTTATGTAACCGAATATTCGAAAGAAATTACCGATCAACAAACCTATGAAGCAACTTTACAATTGTTACATCAAGATTTAAATGATGCTCTTTCCTATTTAAAAAGTGATCCCCTTTATACAGGTACTGAGGAACGCCCAGAAGATTATGAAGACGTAACAGATAACATTTTCTTCAATGGGACCTATTACAAAGGGCGAGAGACACGACTCTCCTACCCTGCAGTATTACTCTTAAATGCACGCGTGTATCTGTGGGAGGGCAATCAAGAAAAAGCATTAGAATATGCGGAAAAGCTCATCAAGTCCTATGAACAATACGTTGCACAAGGAGATATGCAATGGGCCACGGAAAGCAGTTATGTTTCTAGCGAAGGAGACAACCGCGATTATGTATTCCAAGGAGAACTTCTTTTCGCATTGGATGTACAAAAATTAAATGAATATATTGAAAATGCTTATTCAGAACATGTAAACGGTAATTATAACAATGACCGCTTGATACAATCAGGACAATTTGTCGAAGAGTTATTCACCTCTTTATCCACTTCCGACCTGAGATTTCGGAAACAATGGCAAATCACGGGAAATAACTTTTTAACGATAAAGATCCGAAAGACTGAAGGAAATTGGTTCACGAATTATTTACCACTAATGCGAATATCCGAAGCTTACTTAATCGCAAGTGAATGTTTAAAAGAAAGTAACAAGAAACAAGCCGTAGAATACATGAATTTCTTAAAAACGAAAAGAAACATTCCCACGAGCTCTTTCTTACCTGAAGATATTTCAGTAGAAGAATTACAACAAGAAATCATTCAAGATTATCGAAGGGAATTTGCTCAAGAAGGCCAACTATTCTTCTGTTACAAAAGGTTAGGATTACAAACTTTCCCAGGCATTCAACATGAAGCAATGACCGACGTACAATATCAATTACCTTACCCGGATATTGAGAATGAACTTGGCCAAAGACAATAACAGAATGATTAAAAAAACTTTTATGAACAGAAAATTATCTTATATACTAAGTTGCACATTATTCTCTTTGTTATGGGTTGCTTGTGACAAAGAAGATATAATGAGATACGATCGAGAGAGAGCCGCAATTGAATTTAAAGGGAATTCATATACCTACTCTTTCAAACAGACTTCTCAGGCAATAGACACCGTTGATATTCCTTTCAATTTGGTTGGTTATCCGGAAAATTGGGAAAGAAATGCAGAATTCCTAGTCATAGCCGACAGTACAACCGCTACTACTAATGAATATCGTATTATAGATGCGATATTAAAACCCGATGAATATCTTGGTTATTTAAGAGTCGAAGTTAAAAATGAGAAAGGAGACAATTTCCAAGATGTTCGCATATATCTAGAAATTGCACAAGGGAAAGACCTCATTCCGGGTGTCGACACTCAAAAGAATTGTTTTCTTTATCTTACAAATAAACTGGTAAGACCTAATAGTTGGACAAGTTGGATTGAACGTTATAAATTAGGGAATTATAGCACTGCCTATTATCAGTTTATTATTGAAGTAACAGGAGAAACAGAATTTCCGATACAATCAGCGATCCCCGGATACAATAACGGAGAGAAGTGGAGTTCCGCTTACACGGAGGCCTTTATTGCAAACTTGAAACAGGAATTAAAAGCTAGAAACGAACGGGAAAAAACTCCTCTTTTACACGATGACGGTACGGCAAAAGACAAAGAAATCGTTATTGGCAAATATTACCCAAACTAATCTGAAAGATGATGAAAAATATATTATTTACGTTACTGGCAATATGTTTGTTATATGCCTGTTATGACGATAAAAGTACTCTTCCACAATTCGATTTTCCTACAATTGTTAGTGATCGACAAGGGGAAGAAGAATATTTGATTGCTACATTAGGTGAAGAATTTACTTATGAACCCCGATTATGCAAAATACAGGGAAGAGATAGTATCCCCTTAACAGAAAGTGAATTTGACGATTATGGGTACCAATGGAGTCTATCTTTACTCTCTAATGGTAATGACACAACCAAACAAATCATTTCTAATGAACGGATACTAAAAACGCTCATTGAACTTACACCCACCAATGACGGATACTCATATTACACATTAACCCTTCAAGTTACTCATAAAGCTAGTAACACAAAAAAGAATTTGATTTGGGAAGTAAAAGTCCTAGGTACTTATGGAAGTGGCTTATTGATAGCGGAAACAACAGATGGAATAAACTCTGATATTTCTTTGATCATGTCACGTACATTTAACACGAGTTTAAAAGATTACAGCGCAGATGTCATTAATCGTAATATATTCAGCAAGCATAACAATACATTAGTAGAAGGAGAAATCAGTTCTCTAGCTTACATCTCACAAAATGAACATGCTGCCATAGTAGCTCTCGCTAAAGGTAAATCATTAGTTAGAATTGATCCCGTGACAATGAAAGTGATAGACCAAAATTTAGAGTGTTTCTTCTACACGCCTCCGGTTTTTAATCCGCAATTAGTCATAACATGCTGGTCAAAAAGTATACTAATAAATAATGGTCAACTGCAATATTACAATCCAATTAGCGGCACAAAATATTCATACTATCCTGATACTAAATACGATTTAGCCACAACATATGCTGCCGAATTAAATTGGGCAGATGCTATATTATGGGATAAAAATGTTGGAAAATTTGTTCAGAAGCCTAGTTCCACCGGAGATGTCATAGATTTAGACAATACTATTGCTGAGAAATTCAATCCAGATAACATGCAAGGTTGTGAATGTATCTATGGAGAAACAACTGGAAATGATAGAACCAAATGGTTAATGAAAAAAGACGGACAATACTATGTCTATGTATTAGATTGTACTCACAACTGGGATAAAGACGAGACAAACTTTGTAGGAGTAAATGTCTATGACTTAGGAAACTGTCCGGGTATAGAGAAAAGTCCTTGTTACGCATTCTCGAATAATGACGAGTTTTACTATTGCGTAGATAATATTCTTTACGCAGTTCCTCTAGCTAAAGAAAAACCAGAACGCCAAATTTCTTATAACAAATTCGGTTCAACGGAACAAATTACCCATATCTTAGTATACCGGGGAAATGGTTATACCACTTGGAGTGAGAATATTGACCCCGAAACCGGAGAAGAAACTCCTGTATGGCGTAATTCAAAAAATAATGTACTTTGTATAGCTACTTGGGATGGTAACGAAGGAAGAGTGTATACGCTTCCCATTCAATATAGTGGAACCGGAGGAATCGCTCCGGACAAGTATGTCAATTGCTACGATAAATTCAATCGTATCACAAAAATAGCTCCTAGAAAATAAAACCTTAACTTTTACAGAAATATGAAATACTTAGTTATTCTTTGCACTCTATTCTTCAGCTTAAGTGCAAACGCACACACGATAAAAGGAAAAATCACAGGTTTAAAAGATGGAACAACTATCTACTTGTTAACTCATCCTAATGACACAATAGAACATAAATGGGTTCTCAGCCACAAAATAGATAGCACTATTGTTAAAAATGGTAGCTTTGAATTCAATGTGCCAGACGCCACATATGGGCGTCTGTGGTTATTACGTAGTGATAAAAATTATTTAAAATACTATTTTAACAAAGACGAAAACATCACTTTTGAAGGATGGGCAACTCTTTTCGGATTAGTTAATGAAACTATCACCGGAGGACACGTACGAATATTGTTGGAAGATATTTTCAAAATATTGGATGATAACATGTTGAATCCATTCGGACGTAGAGAGGGGGTTGAGTGGATAAAAAGGCACGCATCAGAAGATATCGGCCTCTTTGCTACAGCCTATTTCTACATTGTCAAACAAATACTAAAGGATAGAGATATTCAAGAGATTCTGGAAACTATTCCTGCCGATAAACAAAATTTACCTTATTACCAACAAATACGTGATGCTTATAATCAAAAGAATATCACTCAAACAAAACCTAATAAAGGTTTTACAATCAATGGCTATGTAGAAGGACTTACAGAAGGGATTGCAGAATTAGTTTTAGCCAAACAAGGAACATTAGGAGTACCGGAAGTCGTTGATAGTGCCGTAATCAAGAATGGCCATTTCACGTTCTGCGGACAAGTACCTTATCCTCAATATTGCAATGTTGGGATTCGAGGAACATCTTTTCCTGTTGGTTTTTACCTGGAAAATTCTCCGATAGAACTAAATATCAAAATTAGTCAAAGTACCCATACCCGAAATGGAGAAAGCATATCTATGAAATCTCTCCAAGGACAAGTATACGGTAGCCACGCAGAAGAGGAAGCTCAATACATTTCTTCTCTTTCAGAACAACAAGACATTGAAAATTGGATTGCAAGTCACCCCTCCGACATGCTAACCTTAATGAGATTAGCAAACGCATGGACTGAAAGGTTTTCACCCGATGTAGTAGAGAAATGGCTAAACATGATGGACAAAAGTTTATCAGAACATGTCGCTTATAAAGATGTTGAGAAGCAAATTGCCAAACGTCGTGAGTTAGCCATCAATGCGACGGCTCCGGATTTTGTTTTACCATCAGAGAAAGGGGAAAAAATTTCATTGAAGAATTTCCGTGGTAAATATGTTCTTCTAGACTTTTGGGCTTCCTGGTGCGGACCTTGTAGAGGAGAAATTCCCAATCTCAAAAAAGCCTGGGACAACTATCACCGGAAAGGTCTCGAAATCATCAGTATTACCCTAGATAAGAAGGAACAAGATTGGCGAAAGGCCTTGGCTGAAGAACAAATGCCCTGGACTCAACTGAATGGTAGAGAAGGTAAGGTTGCAGATCAATATAATGTCCGAGGAATTCCACATATTTTACTGATTGATCCCAAAGGCAAGATTGTAGGGATAAATCTTAGAGGTGAAAAACTAGAAAAGAAACTTCAGGAGTTATTATCACGCTAATTAACCTCTATTCCAAGATACCTATTGAGATATAATTAACATACCTAAATACAGGAAAAAAGAAACGAAACAACCGAAGATCATTTCATTTTCGGTTGTTCCGTTTTATGTATTTCTAAAACAAAATTTATCGAGTCCTGTTACCATCGATAAATTAATCTCACAAAACTTTTCGTTTAGGCACGGTAGCCACAAAATCTTTCAGATAAAACGGTTCAAAATAGGCTACATCTTCAAACTTACTGGCTTTAAAGTATTGTTCAGCAAGCCCAATCATGTTTGCTGCAGAAGTCGAGACCCCGTTAATGAACACGGCATTCGGATGTTTCAAGACTTCTTTCACCTTATCACTCCCATTTCCAAAGAACAAAACTTTCCGGGTAGATAATAAATCGGCAAAAGAATTTTCTTCAATCACTTCTGCATGAATATCCCGTACAACATTTCCCTCCCGATCATATATGGCCGTGTAAACCTCCATGCGACGAGCGTCAATCATCGGGCAATAAAAAGCCTCTTCGCCTTCTCTCCGGGCCACGGCATTTGCCAATGCTGCCAATGTACTAACAGCAATTAACGGCTTTCCTGCACCGAAACATATCCCTTTTGCTAAAGACACCCCGATACGCAAGCCCGTGTACGAACCGGGACCCATACTCACGGCCACGGCATCCAAATCATTCGCCGTCAAGTTATTCTCTTTTAATAAATCATCCACGTACACACCCAGTAAAGTAGAATGATTAAATCCCTCGTCATTCTCTTTTAAAGCAATCACATTTCCATCCCGGGCTATCGCCACGGAACATACATCTGTTGAAGTATCTATATTTAGAATAAGAGCCATAATACAATTGAAAATTGAAAATTGAAAATTGAAAATGTGGGGACACTCTCGACTTCAATCTTCGGGTTATTACTTTCTGATGATTTGAATTTCGCCGCCAACACCTAGTTTGATAATACTGGAGGGTGCGGGATTCGTTGTTTCTTCCTGACGGAAATCGACCACGTAATCGACAGCAGTTTTCACAGCATCACTGATTTCGGCAAAACACCGGGGAGAAGGTTCTCCACTGATGTTGGCAGAGGTAGAGACAATGGGTTTACGGAAACGGTAAAGCAAGGATTTCGTGAAAATCTCAGAGGTAATCCGAATGCCGATAGTCCGATCTTGTGCTATCAGATTCTTCGCCAGATTCTTCGCATTCGGATAAATGATTGTCATGGGTTTATCGTTCACTTCCAGCAGCTCGTAAGCCACGTCCGGAACTTCCACGTAGGATGCAAGCTTACCCACGTCGTCCAGTAATACCAACATGGCCTTACTATCTTCCCGGTGTTTCAGCTCGTACACCCGTTTCACGGCAACCTCGTTCGTGGCGTCACACCCGATGCCCCATATCGTGTCCGTGGGATAAAGAATTATCCCCCCATTTTTAAGAATTTCGCAAGCCTTGCGAACTTCTTCCTTTAGCTTTTCATCATTCATTATAAGTCATCTATAGTGGGGACGAAAGTACAAAGTTTATGGCAGGATGTCAATTTTTAAGGTATCTATTTTTATTCTTCCAAACTTTTATTCAAAATATCAAGATCGTATCCATATAGTTATAATTTCATTATATTTGTCCCGTGAAATAATAAGGACGGCATTTCAAATTCTAGGAATATGATGAATGACAGTATATCTTCTCCAATATTTTGGATGTATTTTTCGTACGTCCTTTCTTTTATCATTCCCCTATTTTGCGGCCTCACGCTATTAACGGTCAAAGGGGCCGTCCCTAGCGAACAAGCCGGAATGCATCCGCGGCGGCTACTGGGAATTATTTTCACATTCTCGGGGTTGATCTTCATCCCAAACATGATACAAGATATTCATAAATATATCACGGGTGAACTGGGCTTACCGATCTTTGATATTGCCATTAATTTGTTCCTGGTTCCCCTGTATTTTTTCTATTTCCGTAAGCTCACGAAACCGGAAAAACTGACATCCCGAAGAATCTGGCCACACTTGATGCCGGGAATTTCGGTGCTGATCACCAGTTTCTTTCTGTCCCCTCTGCAAGAAAAAGTTGCAGGAAACGGCGTGTTCTTAAACGCCAACTTACCTTTAATTATTTTCCGTTGTGCCAGCCTGATCCTTCAAGCCATCATGATCACGATATACACGCTTCGCATTCTGCATTTGAAACGAGAACACATGCAACGACTGGAAGAGAATTATTCTTTCATGGAAGACATCGATTTACACTGGCTAAACCAAGCCATCCCTCTAGCTGCATTTTTCGCATTTGTAGCTCTTTTCGCATCTTGTTTTCAAGCCATCTGGAGCGATTATCTATTCCACATCAGTTCCATATTATTCACTTTTTACTTGTTTATCCACGCTCTCAACGAACCTTATATCTGTTACACGGAGCAACACGCGGAGATTCATGAAGAGGAAATCATTTCCCCTAATTCCTGCCCGGAACCACCCGTTACCGCTCCCACAAGCGAAACGGAATTATCCCCTGTTTTTCCCGCCCTACCCGAGAAGTATCTGAAAAATCTCGGGATCAAAAGAGAAAAGATGAAAGATGAACTCGTCCACCTTTTCGATGAAAAAGAAATATACACCAACGGGAACCTGACCATAGCCGACGTCGCCGCCTTGCTGGGAACAAACCGCACGTACGTCTCGAACGTTATCAACAACGAGTTTGGTTTCAGTTTCTACCAGTTCGTCAACAAATACCGGATTCAAAAAGCCACCATTTTATTAATTCAACACCCGGATATGCAAATCCAGGAAGTAGCCAGCCTTTCCGGTTTCAACTCCCTTTCCTCGTTCATCTCCTCCTTCAAGCTCAACGAGGGCATCACCCCAAAACAATGGAAACAACGTTACGTGGACATCCTTTAACAATTTCGAATACGTAAAAACTTTGGAATTCGTACAAGTCACGACCGAAAAGGTAAAATTATAACAGAATTTTACTATTTCGGCATCATTTTATCTCCCGAATGCAAACATTTGCATAAACATTAACTGCAAAATCAACGGGTTGTTAAAATGAAAAAAACAATTTTGTTATCGGCATTACTCATCTCCTCCTTTTCCTGCATAAAAGAGAAAGGGCAGGATTGTGGTACGATCATGATTACCGCAGATTGGGGAAATCTGCCAAAATGCAATGACATGCGTTTCATATTCTACCCGGACAATGGAGAACGGCCCATCAATTACACGATAAAATCAGGAATCTATACTTTTAATCTCCCACAAGGAAAATATAAAGTCCTGTTTTTTAATAACGATACAAAAAACATTCTATTCCAAAACATTGACCGATACGAATTCGCAACCGCTTCTGTCATGCCAGTTTCAAAAGCCGGCATAACGGTCAACCAGCCAGATATGCTTTATGGAACGGCTATTGACGAGATTATTATCGAAGAAGGAAAATCCGCTGAGAACAAGGTGAAAATCTACCCGTACACGAAAAACATCGTTGCGAATATCAATATACCCGAAGAAGAACGGCCTCAGGTAAACACCATAACGGCTCAATTAAAAGGTATAAGCTCATCCGTCCTTCTTTCAGCGAGACGGTCTGTTCTCGAAAACATTCCGGCCGAAACCTTGATGAACACGCAAGTGCAACTTGACGGGAACCTCACCATGACTTGCACCACTTTTGGCCCTGCCAACGATAAAAGTTCTTCCACGAGCGAAGTAACCAGCGTAATCGAAATCAACACCACGTATAAAAATAATACACGAAAGACCATTACCGCGGACGTAACAACCGTCCTCGAAAACATCCGAGAAGAAGAAAACCTGAATCAAGCCGTGATCGGACTTAAAGACATGGGTATCTATGTTGCAGTTTCCGGCTGGAAACCAGGAACAGCGTCAGGTTCCATTAACAAATAACAAAAAATCGAAACACATCATTATGAAAATAATTATAATCATCAGCACAATACTATTTATCACGACTTCCTGTTCAAAACAGGAAGGAAATGACAACGATAACGACAGGCTAATCAAACTGGATGCAGGCGTCTCTACCGTTATAACTGCCCCACTTTCAAAGGCTGCCATCACCACAGAGTCATTCGAAGCCACAGTGGCCGGATGGGAAACCAGCTCAACCCCAAATTACACGCAAGCAGCGACCTGGACCAGCACTCCTACCCGAATTACAATCGGATCGACTGATGCCCTCGAACTAAAGAATAACCCCGAATACAACCTGGAAACTTCAATCAAGACCTATGTTACCGGATGGTACCCCGCAGGGATACCTAGTAACGACATGGTTTCAATCACATCAACGTCCGGAGATATTGACGTGATGTACGCCGGGGCCATATCCGGTTCACTAGATAATAAGATAAAACAAACATTAACATTCAACCATTTACTAACACAAATTAAATTCGTCATCATCGGGAAGGGTTGGGAAACCACGAACAAGCTTCAATCGATCACGATCGATCAAGCACAATTACCTATTTCCTTAAACATCGGCACAGGCGTCGTTACCTATGCAACCATAGCGCCTCTTGTAATCCCCGACCTCTCCGGTCAAACGGTTACCACCACGGCTACCCCGGCCGGAGTCCCCGTGATGATTGCTCCAATCAACGGAAACGCCCTCCCGTTAACCATCGTTAGCGATAGCGGAACAACAAAAATAACCGCCACGACCGCGGATACAAACTACCAAGCCGGAAAAGCCTACACCGTCACGCTTAACTTCAACAGCTCAGGTATAGGAGTCACGGCAACGGTAACCCCTTGGCTGGAAGGCTCGGCATCAGGAACTATAGTAGAAAATTAGATAAACAAGAAATTAATCATTTAAATTTATAATCATGAAAAAACTAATAACATTAGCACTTGCATGTGTAGCACTTGCAAGCTGTAGTAAAGAAAACGAAGAAGGTGTTGAACCGAATGCCCCGGTGGAAATTAAATTGAACGCGGGGATCGAGGGAATGGCCCGTGCAGAAATTACCAAAATAACAGGAGCAACAGATGTACAATTTGTTCGAGTTGATGGCGCCACGCCAAGTTGGACAACAGTAAGTGATATTTCAACAACCGGATCAATTGCGGAAAGCACTGGCACAATTTCACTTACCACAAAACAATACTACCCAACAGATGGAAGCAATGCTAACATACTAGGCTTTTTCCCTGTAGCAACTAGTATTACGAATGGAGTAGCCAGCATGACTATAGACGGGGAAAAAGATTTGATTTACGCACAGCCTGTTTTCGGCACGAAAGGAACCCCCATGTCTAATTTAGCATTCAATCATTTACTTACGCAATTCAAATTTGTCATAATTAGAGATGGCGCTACAACAAATACTGACATTACAAATGTCTCTGTAAAGTTAGAAAACATGAATACAACGTGCGATTTAGCTTTAGCAAATGGAACTCTGAGCAATTGGGGTACTCCAACCTTTAGCTCTGAAGCAATATCTACTGGAACAGCTTCTACAACAGCTTCAACACCTACAGCAGGAATTATGTTGGAACCAAACTTATCATCAATCAACGTCACAGTATCTGCTACTGGATACACATCAACAATTGTTCCAATTGCAGGAACTGATGACAATTCATTCAAAGCAGGTAAAGCATACACCATCACATTAACTTTTAAAGGAACAGAAATCACGCCTACAGCAACGATCACCGATTGGGAAACAGGAACTGCTACTGGTGGTGATGTAAAATAAAAACTCTGATCTTCAAAAAATAAAAATAAGATTCAAGCAAAACACTTGAATCTTATTTTATATATCAAATTCGTGTATCTATTTTATTATCCATTCACATTCGGTATAAAACGATCCAAAGATTTACGAATGACCTTATCAATTAATCACAAGCTCTCCCAAGTTTATGCAACTATTATCCCATAGATTTATATCCGTAATAATCCCCCATTCCCCTTGAAACGACCTCACCTCGTCCTTCTCGGTATATTGCCAAAGGTCCGTGAATGGTCGGAGAAAGGAAGAGGAAAGGTCCGAGGGAGATTATTACTCCGGCTAAAGGCTGATATTACCTTGGCATTAAGCAATGCTCACCAATTATTCTCTTGAAAGTCACCTTATAGTTCATTTAGACCACGGAGCATTCATCCTGTATTTATCCTCGATAGAATTGGTTTTTGATTTAATTATATTTGCAGATCGAGTATTTCATATTGTATATTAACCACTTGGAAAAATATACCTATCCTACGATACACGCATGATCATCGGATAAGCAAACCATAATGAAGCCGGGACAACAATGATCCCTCTATTGACTTACCTTCACCCATTTCATCCTCCCAATGCTTACAAATTTTCAATCGAGCCAAACTATTATACCTTCCGGTATAATACCTTTGGGTATAAAATCATCAAAGGATTTACAAATCACCTTACCAACAATCGCTTACACAAATACGACTTTATCACCGAACAAAACAGCAATAAAGTCGTAATATAAATTCAAACGAATCTTATAAAAAGTCCGCTATTCTCTCTATACCAAATGCTTGATCAATTCCTCCCGATCTCCATACAGCATATCGATCACCGGGATCTCGATCAACGTGTAGCATCCCGGTTGTTGTTTCATGGATGCACGGGCCGTTGCCACGAGGATTTGTCCCGTTAAAGCCGGGTTATTGATTTTCATGTCAAATTCGAACAACTGGTTCTGCGTTTTGCCGGAAACTCCCTTACGCACAAGATTCACGCCGTGCCCCATATCCTTCAGGTTATCGACACACTCCACCTGCGTCACGTGCGTCTCGTCATGCACGAAATAAGGATCGGTCTTGATTGCCTCGGCCACTTGTTTAAAATCATATCCCTCTTTCAGCTCCACGTACACCATCCGGCGATGGATTCCCGTTCCCACCGGGATCGTCATGGATAACGCGGCTTTCACGCCTTCAACGGCTTTCACGGCAACCGTGTGTCCCATGCTCATGCCGGGGCCAAAATTTGTATAAGTAATCCCTTTCGGGGCGCAAGCCTCTAGCAAGGCACGAACGACAGAATCACTTCCCGGATCCCATCCGGCGGAAATAACAGATACTTTCCCATGCTTTTTAGCAACCTCTCCCAGACGTTTATGCAAACCGGAAATCTCCGTGTGAATATCGAAACTATCCACCGTGTTAATCCCCATAGCCAGTATTTTCGAGGCATACGACTCCACACTACGGGTTGGGGTACACAAAATTGCCACGTCTACATCCTTGATTTGAGCAATATCCGACACGACAACATAGTCCTTCAATTCGGCCGGCACGTTCGTCGCATCCCGGCGTACTACTCCTGCTACTTCAAAGTCGGGGGCAGCTTGCAGTGCCTCAAGCACGTAACTACCTATATTTCCATACCCGACGATGGCTGCTCTAATTTTCTTCATCTGTTTTTGCTTTTTAAATTAACATCGCAAATTACGAAATAAATTTTTTTCTTACAAAACGCAAGCGTAACGTTTTCACCTATTTGTTAAACTTTCAACATCTATTTTTTCCTTGCCATTAAAATACAACATACACCACTGCATCTTTTTACCTTCTCTTACATCGATCCTACCCAACCCGTTTTATCCCTCCGTTATCTCTTCGTTCCCTGGAATAAACATATATCGAAACCATAACGAAAGGACAACAGCCGGATGTAAAACTATCTATTGAATATCAATTCATTATCTATTTTTCTATGCAAGACAACATTCCTGCAATATTTCTTTAAATATCTGTCATTCCATCATCCCCCGATAACCCATAGAACATTCTATTCACAAAATCCTTAAAAAGACTTATATTCCGATTCACGAGGCGAAATAAAGAAGAATTTCTTTTTTTTATTGTCAAAAACGGCTAATTTTGCCTTTCGTTTTTAATAACAAACAGTTACAGAATAAATACATAAAAATCTATTATGGCAGAGAATGTAAACGAAAAGCTTTTCAGTGAATTTGCTCCCAACACGACTCAAGAGTGGATGGAGAAAGTCACTGCAGACCTTAAAGGGGCTGACTTCAATAAAAAGCTGGTTTGGAGAACAAACGAGGGATTCAACGTACAACCGATGTACCGGTTGGAGGACATGAAAGACCTCAAGAACTTAGAATGCTTCCCGGGAGAATATCCTTTCGTGAGAGGTAACAAGAAAAATAACAACGAATGGTTCGTTCGTCAGGACATCGTGGTAGAGGATGTGGCTGAGGCGAACAAGAAAGCGTTGGATGTTCTGAACAAGGGTGTTGACTCACTCGGATTCGTGCTTACAAATTGCAAGAACTTCACGAAAGCCGACATGGCCACCTTGTTGAAAGATATTTGCTTGGAATGTATCGAGATTAACTTCGTTGTATGCTGCAACAAGGTTGCCATCTTGAATATGTTCAAAGAGTACGTTGCAGAGAAGGGATTCAACCCTGAAAAAATACAGGGAGGTATCAATATCGATCCGATCAGCAAACTCGTTTTAGAAGGAAAATTCTGTGACCCGAACCCGTTCAGCGTGGTAAAGGCTACCACGGAGAGTACTGCCGAACTGAAAAACTTCAAAACCATTGAAGTGGGTGGATATGTTTTCAATAACTCAGGAGCATCCATCGTTCAGGAATTAGGTTTCAGCTTGGCTGCCGGAGTTGAATATCTTGACAAATTAACCGATGCAGGAATGGACGTGAAGGACATCGCTCCTCGTATGCGTTTCCACTTCGCTACCGGTTCTAAATATTTCATGGAAATTGCTAAATTAAGAGCAGCTCGTTACTTGTGGGCTCACATCGTGAAAGCTTACAATCCTTGCTGTGACTGCGTTTGCAAGATGAACATCCATGCTGAAACATCAGAATGGAACAAGACGGTATACGACCCGAACGTGAATATGCTCCGTACTCAAACGGAAACTATGTCCGCAACAATCGGTGGTGTTGACTCGTTCACGGTTCACCCGTACGACTATATCTACGAGTGCCATCCTTCAGAACTGGGAGAACGCGTGGCTCGTAACCAACAATTGTTATTGAAAGAAGAATCACACTTCAGCAAGATCGTTGACCCTGCCGGTGGTTCATATTATATCGAGGAATTAACCCAATTCATCGCCGAGGCTGCTTGGAAACTCTTCTTAGAAGTACAAGAACAAGGCGGTATGGTGAAAGCTCTTGAATCAGGATTCGTACAGGCTGCTGTGAAGGCTACCGCACAGAAGAGAGATCAAGACATCGCTAACCGGAAAGAAAACTTCTTGGGTACGAACCAATTCCCGAACTTCAACGAAAAAATGGATAAAGAGCTTTGCGCTTGCATCCTAGAGCCGGAAGACAAAACTGCTCCCGACGCTGTTGTTGAAACGTTGAAACCTTACCGTGGAACTCAAGCTTTCGAAGCTATGCGTATCAGAACTGACTTGTTTGCAAAAGAACAAGGTCGTCGCCCGGTAGTTTACATGTTCCCGATGGGTAATTTGGCTATGCGTAAAGCAAGAGCTCAATTCGCTTGTAACTTCTTCGCTTGTGCAGGATTCCAAGTAATGGATAACAATGGATTCAAGACTGTTGAAGAAGGTGCTAAAGCATGTATGGACAACAAGGCTGATATCGTGGTAATCTGTAGCTCGGATGACGAGTACGCTACCATTGCACCGGAAGTATATGCAGCAATGAAGGACAAAGCAATCATCGTTGTTGCCGGTAACCCGGAATGCAGACCCCAACTAGAAGAAATTGGCATCAAGAACTATGTTCACGTGAAATGTAACGTGCTGGAAGACTTGAAAGCATACCAACAAAAATTGGGAATTAAGTAATTGACGATCAAAAATTGAAAGATGAAACCAAATTTCAAAGATATAAATATCAAGTCAACAGAGAAAGCTACCACTGCCGCTGCAGAATGGGAAAAAGCTAATCACATTGAGAAAAACTGGTTGACACCCGAGCTGATACCGGTAAAACCCGTGTACACGGCTGAAGATTTAAAAGGGATGGAACACTTGGATTATGTTGCCGGTATCCCTCCATATTTACGTGGTCCCTACTCCATGATGTACCCGATGCGCCCTTGGACAATCCGTCAGTATGCCGGATTCTCTACCGCAGAGGAATCAAATGCATTCTATCGTCGTAACTTGGCTGCCGGACAAAAAGGTTTGTCTGTAGCATTCGACTTGGCTACTCACCGCGGATATGACTCAGACCACCCGCGTGTAATCGGTGACGTGGGTAAAGCCGGTGTTGCCGTAGACTCTATCATGGACATGAAGATCTTGTTCGATCAAATTCCATTGGACAAAATGTCTGTATCTATGACGATGAACGGTGCCGTACTTCCTATCTTGGCATTCTATATCGTTGCCGGATTGGAACAAGGTGCTACTCTTGATCAATTACAAGGAACAATCCAGAATGATATCTTGAAAGAGTTCATGGTGCGTAACACTTATATCTACCCGCCGAAGTTCTCTATGAAGATTATCGCTGACATCTTCGAATATACTTCTAAGAATATGCCGAAGTTCAACTCTATCTCAATCTCCGGATACCACATGCAAGAAGCAGGTGCTACCGCAGATATCGAGTTGGCATACACCTTGGCTGACGGTTTGGAATACTTACGTGCCGGAGTTAACGCCGGAATGGATATCGATGCGTTCGCACCTCGTCTGTCATTCTTCTGGGCTATCGGTATGAACCACTTCATGGAAATTGCCAAGATGAGAGCCGGACGTTTGTTGTGGGCTAAGATCGTTAAACAATTCAACCCGAAAAACCCGAAATCTTTGGCATTACGTACACACAGCCAGACTTCAGGTTGGTCATTGACCGAGCAAGACCCGTTCAACAACGTGGGTCGTACTTGTATCGAGGCTATGGGAGCTGCTTTGGGACACACGCAATCTTTGCACACCAACGCATTGGATGAGGCTATCGCTCTTCCGACTGACTTCTCTGCTCGTATCGCTCGTAATACCCAGATCTATATTCAAGATGAAACCACCATATGTAAATCAATCGACCCATGGGGAGGTTCTTACTATGTTGAGAGCTTGACTCAAGAATTGGTTGAAAAAGCATGGGCTCACATCCAAGAAGTTGAGAAATTAGGTGGTATGGCTGCCGCTATCGAATCCGGTATTCCAAAACTCCGTATCGAAGAGGCTGCTGCCCGTACACAAGCACGTATCGACAGTGGAGCTCAAACGATCGTGGGAACCAACAAATACCGTTTGGAAAAAGAAGACCCGATCGATATTCTTGAGGTTGACAACACCGCTGTACGTGAAGCCCAAATCCGTCGTTTGCAAGAATTGAAAGCTAACCGTAACCAAGCTGAGGTTGACGCTGCATTGGCTGCAATCACCAAATGTGCAGAAACAGGAGAAGGAAACTTACTTGAATTAGCTGTTGATGCAGCTAAGAAGAGAGCATCTTTAGGTGAAATTTCAGATGCATGTGAAAAAGTTGCCGGACGTTATAAAGCAGTTATCAGAACCGTGAGTGGAGTATATTCAAGTGTCGCTAAAGAAGACGAAGACTTCAAGAAAGCGAAAGAACTGGCAGACCAGTTTGCAGAAATGACAGGACGTCGTCCGCGTATCATGATCGCTAAAATGGGTCAGGACGGACACGACCGTGGTGCTAAAGTTGTTGCTACGGGTTACGCAGACCTTGGCTTCGACGTGGATATGGGACCGTTGTTCCAAACCCCGGAGGAAACCGCAAAACAAGCCGTTGAAAACGACGTTCATGTTGTCGGAGTATCTTCTCTAGCAGCCGGTCATAAAACGCTTGTACCTGCCGTTATCGCAGAATTGAAGAAATTGGGACGTGAAGACATCCTCGTTTACGTGGGTGGTGTTATTCCTCATCAAGACTACCAATTCTTGTTCGACGCAGGTGCCATCGCCGTATTCGGTCCCGGTACCAAAGTTCCGACAAGTGCTATCCAAGTTCTTGAAATTTTGATCGACTTGGCTAAGAAATAATAAAATGCTATCAGGCAGAAGAAGGGAGTCCACGGGGCTCCCTTTCTTTTTGACCATACTTCTCCCCTGTTTATTACCAAATCCTACCGTGATAAAGAAGTGATCTAACCCAAATAATCCCCCTCCTTCAGAGATCATTCGAAGATCACTCGTGACTCATCCAACACGGGATGAATAAGCTCCGTGGAATCAGCGAGAAAGTTTCGAACAAGGAGGATTATCTCCTCTAATTCTCTTTAGGTTTTCCTCTAATCTCCTTTAATTATATTCACGGGAACAAACATTTCAAACAATAATTTCTTTTAAAATTTGCATCCGTCTTGGAGTTCATTATATTTGTAAGTACAAAAAAGTGTGCATGAATCCGTCAGAATCCATATTAGATTTACTCAAAAAAGACGAAAGCGGTGCATTCCGACTTCTTTTTGACCGGTACTATGATAATCTATTATTATATTGTTATCATATATTGGATGATTTGGAAACAGCCGAAGACATTGTACAGGATTGTTTCGTCAACCTGTGGAATAGCAAGCGCCTTCATTCATTCTCGGGCGATCTGGACCGATTCATTTTCAAAATGGTTAAAAATCAAGCTTTCCTTTTTCTCCGGGAATACAAGAAAAGATACAATATACAAGTTTCATTCTCCCAAGAAAGTGAAATCTCTCATTATGACACGCTTGACGAGTCCTCCAAAGAGATCGAATTATTATACCAAACAATAGACAAGCTCCCCGAAAAATGCCGGAAAGTCTTCCTCATGGCCTGTCTGAATGACAAAACCTACCAAGAAGTGGCCGATGAACTAGGCACAAGCATTAATACCGTGAAGACTCAAATGAAGACAGCACTCAAATTTTTACGGGAAAACTTACAAGAAGAATTGTTTTTTACGCTTTTACTTTTTTTAACAGAAAAAGATTAATTTCTTATCACCCTTTTTCTTCCTTTTAGCAATATATAAAAAACAAAGGGAGAGATATGAAAAAAGACATTGATGACATCCTAGCTGCCTACCTAAATAAAGCTCCATTGACCGAGGAGGAAAGACAGGAATTCGAGGCATGGAAGAATTCTTCCGTCCATAACAAGAAAGTAGGAAAACTGATAGTGAAATTAGAGAAACAAAAACAGATATTAGCCCGGCATCAATCACATCAAGTCGTATTTAACAAAGTTCAACACCAAGTCCGACAAAGCAAAAGAAAACGTCAATTGATCTTTTGGTCATCCTGTGCAGCAGGAATTATCCTATTTATCGGTTTTTTCTTCCTTCTCCGGACGGAGAACACCGTCACGAGACCACAAACGATCAATCAAACGTATATCTCCGGTTTAGCACTTAAAAGACCTGCGGCAGAATTGATTTTACCTGATGGCAGAAAGCGATTACTTAGCCAAGAGAAAAAAGCGGTTATTATCTCTGACAGTAACAGGGAAATGCGCACGGACCAACAAACTCTAATTGTTGAATCCAATACCATTAAAACGAGAGAGACCGAGTATTACACTATAAACATACCCTACGGGGCAGAATACAATCTAGTACTTTCGGACGGATCGAAGATATATCTCAACGCAGGTAGCACATTGCGCTATCCGGATCAATTTATCGGGGATAAGAGAGAAGTATTTTTAACCGGAGAGGCCTATTTCGAGGTTAAATCTGATTCCCTCCACCCATTTATCGTTCATGCATCGGATGTTGCAATTCGGGTATTGGGAACTTCTTTCAATGTAAACGCTTATGCTGAAGGGACGTGGGTAAAAACGACCTTGGTAGAAGGGCGGGTGGAGGCCCATTGTGGAAATAAAAATATCATCATGGCTCCCGGTACGCAAGTTGCTTACAATAAAACTACACAAGAATCGGGCTATTTTCCGGTAAATGTACAACAATTCATCTCTTGGAAGGAGGGTTACTATGAATTTGAGGATATGTCCTTGGAGGAATTAATGCAAATTTTTACCCGATGGTACAATCTTAATATCGAGTTCGCAGACCCAAAAGTCAAAGAGATAAAATTCAGTGGACGATTGAAACGTTACGAGGATCTCCGTCCATTATTCGAGATGCTGGAATACACTCGTGACGTCAATTTCATCATTGCTGAAGACAAGATTATAATACAAAGAAAATAAAAATATAACAGGTTGAAGACTTGATCAATCCTCAACCTGTTCCTATTCTCAATACTTTCCGGAGTCCTTGCAAGAATCGGAAGTATAGATGTTTAATAAATTAATTTACAAATTTATGAAAAAAAAGCGAGACTATGCATTGCCAAGATGCTGGAATTCATGGCAGAAGATGTTAATCTTTAAAAATTTTCTAGTAATCTTGTTGCTAGGTGTGTGCTTTGCCCTCCCGACAAATGCACAGGCCCAAAAGAAAACAAAGGTTACTTTAGATTTGAAAGATGTCACGTTAAACGAAGTCATCGAGGAATTAAAAAAGCAAACCGACTATGACTTTTTCTACAACAGTGAGTTGGCTAAATCCAAAGGAAAAATTTCAGTAGAGGCTAAAAACAAGGAGGTAAAACAACTTTTAGACGAGATTCTTCCCAAGCTAGGATTAGAATACGCCATTTCACAAAGCTTGATCTCCATTCGAGAGAAAAAGATCGTAGAATTAATCAGACTTAGTGGTAAAGTTACTGATGATAAAGGGAATCCTATTCCCGGAGCCACAGTAATTATCCACGGGACAACCCAAGGAGTTGCCACAGATGCCAATGGACGGTACACGATTCCTGTTAGACCTGACGATGTTTTACGAGTTTCTTTCATCGGTTACAAACCGGAAATCGTTGCTATCAAAGGAAAAAAGACCGTGAATGTAACATTAAATCCAACAGCCGAAAACATTGAAGAAGTTGCCGTTGTTGCCTTTGGTACACAGAAGAAAGAAAGTGTAGTATCTGCAATCTCCACGGTACGCCCCATGGATTTAAAATCCTCTAATAGTGACTTAACAACAAGCCTAGTGGGACGTGTCCCTAGTATTATCGGTTGGCAAACGGGAGGTATTCCGGGAGCGTTGACCGAAGAAGAGATGAACACGAAGTTCTATATTCGCGGGATCACGTCTTTCCAGACAGGAGCAAATATTGACCCATTAATCTTGATCGACGGGGTAGAATCGTCAAAATTGGAACTAGCCAGAATTGCACCCGAAGATATCGAGACTTTTTCGGTATTAAAAGACGCCTCGGCAACAGCAATGTACGGGGCTCGCGGGGCAAATGGAGTAATCATGATTACCACGAAAAAGGGGGAAGAAGGCAGCGTGTATGCATCTTTACGTTATGAATCCATATTCTCCATGCCCACCAAAGAAATTGACGTGGTAGATCCCATCACTTATATGCGAATGTACAACCAAGCATTAATGGGACGCTCACAAGCTTCAACACCCAAATACAGCGAGGAAACAATCAACAGAACCCTCTCGGGAAAATATCCTTCTTGGCTATACCCTCAAAACGACTGGTACGATGTTTTATTTAAACGTTTTAACGTAAACCACCATGCCGGGATCAGTATTAGGGGTGGTTCAAAGGTTGTACAATATTACGCTTCTGTAAATTACAACCGAGATCAAGGTATGCTAAAAACAGATAAATTAAATGATTATGATTGTAACATCATAAACAATCAAACCTCTTTCCGGGCAAACCTGAACATTGATTTAAAGGCGGGTATCAAATTATTAATCAACTCGTCCACCACTTTAGATAAATATAATGGACCGTTGTATGATGTAACCCAAGCGTACCAATTAGCCTTTAATGCTTCCCCTGTCGATTTTGCACCTACCTATCCGGGAGATGATACATACAACTGGCCCCATCTTCGTTTTGGAGCAGTAGATGAATACACGACAAATCCATACATGGAGATTCAAAAAGGATACATGAAACGTACCCGGTATTCTACCACAAACAAAGCAGAATACATCCATAATCTTTCCTCTCTAATCAAAGGTCTTGAGATTAGAGCCAGCGTATCCATTGTTCAATCCGGATACTACACAACTGGTTTTAAAACTGCACCTTTTTTATATTCTCTTGAAAACTACAATTTCGAAACAGGTAAGCATACCCTACATGCTATAAACCCGGTATCTGCCCGTAGAACACTAGAAGTCGCATCTAACAGTTCTACAACCAACACGCAAGTGACTTACGAAGGGCGGGCATTACATACCGCAGCATGGGGAGATCACCAGACTTCATTAACAGGAGTCTTTCAAATGCAAGAACGAACCTACACTCCCATCCAATCCGTCCTAGACGGTATGCCCCGACGCAACATGACATTCTCCATGCGCGGAAGTTATGGATTCAAAGATCGGTACTTCATAGAAGGTAGTTTCGGGTACAATGGCTCCGAACGTTTCGCGGACAAGAACCGAATGGGCTTTTTTCCAGCCGGAGGAATTGCCTGGGTTATATCCAGCGAACCATTCATGCAATCCACTTCAGAGTGGCTACCCTTTTTAAAATTCAGAGCTTCATATGGGAAGGTTGGAAACGACGGAATCATTTCAACCCCTCGTTTTGTTTTTCTGCCACTCATCGAAAAACCTAATAGCCTTCAATATAAAGATCCAATGCCCTATGGACAAAATATTAATCGTTTCCGAGTTTCTTCCTATGCTAATGAAAATATAAAATGGGAGATTGCAGAACAAGTAAATTTGGGACTAGAGGCTAAGTTATTTAAAGGTGTTGTTGAATTTACTTTAGATGCTTTTCAAGAAGTACGCCATAACATTTTGGCCAATCGTACCACAATCCCCTCTTCCATGGGTGTAGAGCTTGCCCCCTTAGATAACATTGGTAAAGCACGAACGCGCGGGTTTGACTTTTCTGGCAAAATCCAACACGCTTTCACAAATGACTTGTGGGTCATCTTAAACGCCACGGCCACTTATTCCGAATCAAAATATTTGGAAATTGAAGAGGCGACGGATAAACCAGTATGGCAACGTAAGGTTGGTCATGAAATCTCTCAACAAGTAGGATATATTGCAGAAGGTTTGTTCCGCGACCAAGCAGAAATAGACAACTCTCCGGTTCAAGGTGGGGATGTAATGCCCGGAGATATCCGTTATCGCGACCTGAATGGTGATGGAGTGATTGACGTGGAAGATGCGACTTACATCGGATTCCCAGAAACTCCTCGATTAATTTATGGTTTCCAAGGCTTTATCAACTACAAGAGTTTCGAATTCAGTTTTGCATTCCAAGGTTCCGGGAAACGAGGATTCTTTATGGATCCTAAAAAAATATCTCCATTTGATAATAACCACGCCATGCTAAAGGCTATTTACAACGACCATTGGTCAGAAGACAATATGTCAAACAAACCGTTCTGGCCACGATTATCAACTTACAACTTAACACAACACAATCCACAAGAAGATTGGTATAATGAAAATAATGCAGAAATTCGTAAAAGTACCTACTTTATGCGAGAATGTAGTTTTTTACGTTGTACCTCGTTGGAATTAGCTTACAATATGCCTCGAAAATTGATGGATAAATGGAAATTGCAGAATGTCAAACTCTTCGTCCGGGCAAATAATCCATTCTTAATCACCAACTTTAAAGTATGGGATGTAGAATTAGGTGAAGACGGTTTTAATTATCCCATACAAAAGACATATGCTATCGGTTTAAATTTCAGTTTCTAATTCTAATAAATTACTATTATGAAGCATTTAATTATATATAGCACGATTGTCACATCAATATTCTTTTCTAGTTGTAGTAACTATCTGGATATAGTACCCGAGAATGATATTGAGACAATCGAGACCATTTTTGAAAAACGAGAACAAGCCGAACTATGGTTAAAAAGCTGTTATGTTCTCATGACCGATCCGGTTTCTTCCGTCATCGTAAATCCCGCTTTTACCGGGACAGACGAAGTCGTTGCCGGAGAATATACGCGACAACTTCTCACAACTCAACATAGATGGCAATGGTACGGTTTATTTATCGGCGACGGTCTACAAATGGTTCAAGAACCATATGCCAATATTTGGAAAAAAGACTTATTTTATGCTGCCATTCGTTATTGTAATATCTTTTTCGAAAAGATCGGTGGAGTTTACAATATGCCTGACAACGAAAAAGCTTTATGGGTAGCCGAATTAAAAGCCTTAAAAGCACAACTGTATTTCGAACTCATGCGCCGGTATGGACCAATCATTTTAGTTCCTGAAAATATTGAAGTAAATTCAGATATTGAGATTATGCAACAACCACGTTCTCCTATTGACACTTGTGTAAACACAATTGTCAGGCTATTGGATGAAGCGATGAAAGTATTACCTCCTTTCATGCAAAAAGATCAATCTCGTTGGACATATCATAGTTTAGAATCCGCAGCAACATTAAAAGCACAAGTTCTGCTATATGCCGCATCACCCCTTTTTAACGGGAATCCTGCATATACCAATTTCAAAAATAAAAAGGGAGAACAACTGTTTAACACAACATATGATCATGAAAAGTGGAAACGTGCAGCAGAAGCGACAGACGAGGCGATACAACTTTGTTTAGATGGAGGAAGACAACTTGTCACGGGAAATATGTCTAAAAGTACAGAATTGCTCAATACCATGATGGATATTGAAAACTCAGTGGTAGCGCCAGGTTATGCCAACAACGAGGCTATATACATGATTCGCCCACAAGGTCAGAGCTTACACTTCTGGTATTCTTGGACGTTACCCTATTTCAAAAGTACTGATTATGCTAATTATAATGCATCAATGAAAGGTTGTATCTCTCCAAGCATAAAAATGGTCGAAATGTATTACACGGAACATGGATTACCAATTGATGCTGACAAAGAATGGGATTATTCTTCCCGCTACCAAATGGGAAAAGAAAGTAGTCCTCTATATCGAGATGTCATTCCGTTAAACTCTGATGTACTGGGACTACATCTTCGCAGAGAACCTCGTTTCTATGCAAGTATCGCCGCCGACCGCTGTTACTGGCAAAGAGGAAAAGATGCAGCGCAGAATCTTATCGTGAAAGCTTATCGGGGAGAACAATTCGGTACGCACACCCCCATCATCAATAACTCCTATCCGCAAAACTTAAGTGGTTACTGGTTGAAAAAGGGAAGCTACTCTAATGTCTCAACACGTGATTATTCTTCAGCTATCGATAATCGTGAAGAAGGTGCTATTATTTTCCGTTTAGCAGAACTATACCTGATGAAAGCAGAAGCTTGGAATGAATATTTAGAAACACCTGATGCCGAACACGTCTATAATCCTCTAAATGCAGTACGAGAACGCGCAGGAATTCCAGACGTAGAATCCGCATGGACTAATTATTCAAAAACCCCAGACAAGGTAAAAACGAAAACAGGAATGCGAGAGATCATTCGTCAAGAATGGAACATTGAATTTGCATTTGAAGGGCGTCGTTTCTGGAATTTACGCCGTTGGTTAACCGCTGCTGATGAATTAAATACAGATCTTTATGGATGGAATATTTTAGGAGAAACAGCACATCAATTCTATAATAACTTTGATGGACCTGTCGTTGTATGGTCAAAACGGGAATTCGTCGCTCCTAGAGATTATCTTTTCCCCATTCGTAGCGAGGAAGTTATGGTTGCCGGTTGTGTTCAAAATCCAGGTTGGTAACAAATAGTCTAATACATAAATATAGAATTATGAAAAAACTTATTTATATACTATTGACATTAAGCATATTTTATGGCTGTCAAGAAGACAAAGAAGTCGGTTTTGACATTACCATACCACAAGAAAATATTTCTTTTCAACCCACGGCCGGGGGGGCTATTATGCGTTATCGATTACCAGCAGATCCGGACATTCTATCCATCAGAGTCCGTTATCAAGATGCGTTCGGTAAAGAAATACTACGAACGGGTAGTTATGCTTGTGATTCTTTATTTTTAGTCGGATTCAACGAAGCCCGGCAAGGAGTTCTGGCGTCGATCACTCTTTGCAATCGAAATAACGTGGAATCGGCCCCGTTGGAGATCGCTTTTGACACGAAAGATTCTGGCCCTGTTGCCTTTTTTGAACAACTGGAAGTAAAACCAAGTTGGAACGGATTCATGCTCACATACGATGTCCCCCAAAATGCAAACGGTATGGCTCACGTATTTTATATCGGTAAAGATCCAAAAACACAAGAACCGGACACATTATTGATAAATAGTTTTCAAATCACGGCTGGAGCAGACACCTTAGCATTCCCCCTTGAACAATCCGCCGCCACGAACACGGTTGTAATTCGTACGGAAGATTTTCGAGGTTACATGGTAAAACAGCAAGTTTGGGAAAATATCGAAGCCTACAATACAGCTTTATTATCTCCTTCAAAATTTGACTTTTTAGATCCAGAAGGACTAGCCATAGAAGACGCAGAGGCAAAATTGAGTAAATCATATTTATTCGATGGGGACACGAAAGGGGAAACATCTTTCGGGACAGACAAGAATACCTATGGAACTTATCTAGCCGGACCAGATTGTTTCGGTAAGCCACTATTTATTCTTGACCTTCAAGAGGACAAACTAATATCGGAAGTTCGACTATACAGCATGCTATACACGAAGAAAAGTTTCCCATCAGCACCTTCAGCATGGGACCCTAATCCGGGGAAATACGGTTACGTGTGGGCAGGAAGAATTTTCAACAAGCTTCCTTGCAATGTCACCATTTACGCATCTAATAATAAAGATGACGAAAACTCGTGGAAAGAACTTGGCCATTTTGAACAATACAGGGAACTTGTTAACAATCTCCGCTGGTGTTCCAAGTGTCCTTTGTTGAACACAGTAGACGAACTCAATAGCTTGGAAGAAATCAAAGCGGCCAAACCCCAATACATTTCAATCCCATTTGCCGCAACCGGAAGTTCCTATCGTTTCATTAAGGTTGTGATAAACGATACCTTCGGACTATTTTCCGGCTGGGCAGGAGATATTAACGCAAGCCAATATGTAACATTTCATGAATTCGAGGTTTATACCAAAAAAGACTAAGTTATGGCAATAAAAAAATATTTATGGATACTTATATCTCTCGTCCTTGTCGCTGGTTGCGAGAGTTTGGAAGATACATATAGTGATTATGCAGGTGATGGAGCCATTCGTTATCTAGGGAAATGTACCAAAGTATCGATAGCTCCGGGATGGAAAAGATTAATCGTGAAATGGGTAAATAATGTGGATCCCGTTATCGATAAAATTAAAGTCCGCTGGCAAGTAAATGATATGAAAGATTCTATTCTTCTAGCCCCAAATACAACAGAGTATAGTATTCCCGATTTAGAAGATGGAAATTACGAGGTTACAGTATGTGCTATTGACAAAAATGGCAATGAGTCTTTAGCCAACCCAATTTTTGGACGTCCTTATACACCCACGCATGAAACAATAATATCCTTTACTCGATTGATTTCCAAACATTACTTTGTAAAGAAACGTTTAGTGCTTTTCTTTTCAACTTGGCAAGAGAACATTTCTTCCGCCCAATTGAATTATTATACTGCAGACGGGAATGTCAAAACCCTGGAATTAACATCCGAATTAATGCAAAAAAAGTATTACTTGTTACCAGAAGAAATTGACCCCGACAAGCCGGTAATTCTAAATCGGGAAGGTCAAGTCGAAGGATGTGATGACCTAATTGTTTTTGACCCGTATCAACTTTCCCGGGATAAATTGTACACCAGTGATTTCAAGCATTGGCTTAAAGCAAAATACGGACAAAGTGAGATCTCGGAAGAGTTCATTGAATCTTTAAGAGAACTTGAATATGATTATTCGCTCTCTTCTTTTGAAGACATCCTGAATCTCCCTAATCTAGAAAAATTAGTTCTAGGAAAAAATCGTTACTTGCGAACAGACATGGCAGACCAAGTTCCTCAATCCGAATTATATGATCTGGAACGTAGTCTTTTTGTTCTGGATGTAGCCAACACGGTCTGTGGACTAGCTGTCGATCGCTATAACAAGCATTATATTCCGGATGAAAATTTACCTGCTTATGTAACGAAAAAAAGTAATCCCACGCAACCAGCATTAACGTGTTTGGATGCCAGCACTTGGGAATATACTTGTTCGGAAGAGGATAAATATCCCTACAACTCAAATCTTGAAAATCTATTTGACGGACAACTCGATAACTGGTGGCAACCAGAATTAATTTCAACTTTAGCTCGTACTTACGAAATCACGGTAGACATGAAACAAGTTCAAACCATACACGGCATTAAAATTGTGCAAAAAGCTTTTGACAAAGCAGATTCTCAAAGTGCGAGCCTAATGCCTGGCATGATAAAAGTTAAAGTCTCAACAAACAAGATCTCTTGGGAGGATGCTACATACGTGGAAGAAAACACAATCGGGGCAACGAATGGAGAAACAACTATTCTCTATTTCCCCAATTCGCCCGATGTCCGATACTTCAAATTCATTGTTAATGACCAAGTTTACGGACAAAATTTCTCGGTATCCCTAGCAGAAATCGGGGTATTTTAACTTTATCAAGTAAAAAACACGCACTATTTTCATTAGAAAAGGATTATCCGGTTTAGCCCGGATATTCCTTTTCCATGTACATTTACAAATCAAAGAAATCCCATAAAACACAGAAAAGATGAAACTTTTATTACTAATTGTATTGGTAATAGGGACTTCTATTACCACCATAGCTCAAGAAAATTACAAAATAAGCGGAAAAATCGAGGGGATGGCCGACGGAACCCTTTTATTAATAAGTGAAGAACGAGGGATGGTAGATACACTAGGAATAACCCCAATAATAAACGAGGCTTTCGAATTCACCGGTACGACCGACAAACCGATCGGGGCTTACATCACAACAACCGATCAACAAGGAATCATTCCTCTCATCCTTGAAAATGCAAATTTCACCATATTTGCAGGGACCTCAGGAGTAATAATACAAGGAGGTTTTCAACAAGAAATCTATAATCGGTTCTGTAAAATCAATACAGAGATCATACAACAGCAAACACAAACAGAACTTCAACTTACAGAACAAAAAGGGAATAACTCGAAAGTACAAACATTAATCAATCAATTCAATCAGTTTTTGGAAAATGCACAAGCAAAAGAAAAAAAACTATTACAAGAATATGCCGATACTTATGTCGCTGCCTATGTGATATTTTCCAGTATGCAACAAATGGAATTAGAAACACTGAAAGGTAGGTATTCTTTGCTAGGAGAGAATGCTAAATCAACAATCCCCGGACAAGCAATAGCAAATCTTATTGCTCAACAGGAAAAACTCACGGAAGGAAATGTTGCCCCCGATTTTACAATAAAAAAAACCGATGGAAACTCTATTGTTCTCAGAAATACTAAAGGAAAAGTAAAATTAATTCATTTCTGGGCATCATGGAGTATTCCTTGCCGCCAAGAAAATATAAGCCTGTTAAAAATCTATCAGAAATATCATACAAAAGGTCTGGAAATTATTAGTATTTCTCTAGACAACAATAGGATGGAATGGCTTAAAGCCGTAGGAGAGGATGGAATGATATGGGAAAACGGCTCGGACTTGAAAGGCCAACAGTCTGAAATCGCTCGCCTGTTTTTCGTGAAAAACCTCCCTCATTCTCTCTTGCTAGACGAAAATAATGTAATTGTCGCCAAGAATCTCCGAGATGATGCCTTACGAGAGAAAATCGCAGAACAACTGAAAGGCAAGTAAATGAATAAAATTATTTATGAATACGAAATATATATTATTTTGCCTGATTTGTTTACTTTGGGGATGTCAATATTCGGAAGAAATAATTCCAGATAAAAACCTCCATTGGGGAATAAAGGATGAAAATATTATTCTCTATTCTGTTATTGCAGATATTCCTATTAAAATCGAATACCAAAATGGTCTTGAGAGCTACACTCCCAAGCTCAATGAAATATTAAATAATATTTACAACAATCATTTAGGTAAAAAACTATTTGATAAATTAAAGGGTTTCAATAAAACATTCTATATTAGTGTTGATGTCGACCTTCAAAACTACGATTTCGAGACAGATGGAACGACAATATATGTAAGCCGCAACTGCGCTCTATTACTTGAAAATGATATTAACAATATTAGTTTAACTTGGGCTGGTATTCTAATGCATGAATTTGTCCATATATTTCAACATTCCACGGACACGTCTCCAATAAATCATGAAATTGACGCTTTTATGGCACAGTTAAGTCTTGGAAGTTTTGTTGGTGATTCAGAAACACAACCTTTTTTTGATGTTATATACAGTATGTTAGAGATGCTCGACTCAAATTTAAACTTAAAGAATCCTAAAGATACAAAAAATCTTGAACGACTTTATTTAGAAGCAGTTGAACTATTAAAGAAAATGCCTAAATACGGCGGAAGAACAGAAGAATGGACATTGCGTGGATTCAAAACATTAAAAGATATATTACAATGAAAGCTTTTCTCTTATCATTACTATTTTTTCTCTCTGTAGGAAAACTCTTGGGCCAACAACCCTATTACAAATATGGCGAAACTACACACGGGAAAAAAACAAGTTATCACGTCTCTCAAGATTCATTATTCGTCATAATGGAAAAAATTGAAGGGCACCCCATTATGAAGCCAGTTCGATTACAAAATATAAACAACAAACATGATTTATTTGACAACAAAAAATTCCAACGAAAAAATGGACGAAGGTTACTCGAATATCCAATGACTACCGCAGAAATTATATATCGACATTTGAAACAAGAAATGGAAGAATTAGTTGATGCAAAATTGACTATATTTATTCATATGCTTGCAAACAGACAGGGCGACATTGTAGAAATTAGTTTTTCAATCTGGGATCATCCTGCTTGGCAAACTATTCCTCCTGACACGTTCTACATGATAGAGCAAGAGATTAAAAAGAAAATAAAATTAGCCGATCCTGAAAGTTTCAATGAAGACTATATATATGCTATGAAGAATGTTTCATTCTTCGGCACCCAAAAGGAACTATTTAAACGGGAGAAAGAAATGAAAGAATTAAGTAAAGAATTTTACATCGATGAATAAAACCGAAGAAAAATGAGAGAAAAAAGAGAATCAAGAAAATAACTTGGGACACATTAAAAAAGTAATTTTTTAAAAGAACAACAAAGAAAAAATCTACAGAAAAGGACAAACAGAAAGCAAGAGAATAATTTCTCCCTTGTAACTTTTCACACCAGCGTCGTCAAATGCCGGATAAACAACTCTTCTGCAGATTGCACCCAATCCCGAAAAGCTCCGGTATCAGCATTGTGGGTCGGAATATATTCCACGAGGCGGGAAACATCGAAAGTCGTACTCTCGATTCCCGCCCCGGCTCCAACAGCATCGGCAGCATTAATTTCCTGCTCCACGTGGGTAGGAATCATCATGACCGGTTTTCCCAAATACATCGCCTCACAGACGGATTCAAACCCGGCGGTCGTAACATATCCCGAACAGCCTTGCATGTATTCTAGAAACTTGACATCATTAATCCGGTGGAAAGTTAAACGATCGTTTACCCGAAAAACCGGAGGAGCAGTTTTCTTGTCCCAAAAGAAGTGAGCCTCCTGATCGGGATGGGATTTATGCCACTCTTTTACCTCATCGGCATACCCGGGATTCAGCATATACCCTAAAATATATCCCTTATCCTCCGGGTCAGCTTGTAACACCTCTTCCCGTAAAAGTGGCGGTACGACAGCCATTCTCTCCCGGTAAAAATCTTTCAAAGGGTAGAACGAAAGAGCCAATGTCTTCGTCGCCCCGATACTACACAACGTGTTATTCAGACGCAATAACATTTCTTCTCTTCCGGTCCCGTTCCCGTACTGGAAGTCGGGATGTTTCATCAGAAACTGGTGAGCGATACAGACAAAAGGAACATGTTCCCGGAAACGCAGGTTCATCAGCCCGGCCAAAATCTCGTAAAAGTTAATTACCACATCCGGCTCCGTTTTTTGAATGTGACGATGAATCAAATTCACGCTCTTCCTATATTCCCGCAATTTCTTCACCGTGATATTAAGTAATATACTTTTTGTCAGTTTCACCTTCTTGTGATCTTTCCCGTAACAAAAACTCGGGCTGGCAAAAGTCTTTACCTTTGCCCCAATTTTCTCCAAAAAGAAAGCGGGAATCTCCCGGTTACTACTTTTCCCAACCAGCACTTCCACGACCTCATGACCATGGCGACGTAACATTTGCGAGAGCGAAATGGCCTGCGTCAGATGGCCTCTTCCCTCTCCTTGAACGATAAATAAATACTTCATACCGCTAATCCCGTGTGTAATACAGTTTCAGATTCCGAATCTCGTACCTCCGTCAAAGCCTTTTCTTCGATATACACGTTCCAGTTTCCATCGTAATCCTCGGTCAAGGCAGAGAGAGATTCCATCCAGTCTCCCGAATTCAAGTAAAGCACGTTCCCGATCATCTTCTTCTCCGGATAGTGGATATGCCCGCAAATCACCCCTTGACAACCTTTCTTCCCGGCAATATCCACGATATGTTTTTCGAAATCACTGATATATGAAACCGAAGCTTTCACTTTCAACTTGATTTCCCGGGCAATCGAATAATAGGGCAAACCTTTCTTCAATCGACGGCGATTATAAATCTTGTTCGCCCACAACAAGAAAGAATATCCCACATCCCCGACTTTCGCCAACCAACTCATAGAGGAAGTCACTTTATCAAACACGTCCCCATGCAGCACGTAATAACGTTTATCCCCACTCGTGTAGATGTAATCCTTCACCACTGAAATATTCGAGAAGGTCAAGGGGATCACCCGATCCAGGAAATCATCATGATTTCCCCGCACGTAAATAATCTTCGTGTCATGAGAGATGTCCAGTAGCACCTTGATAAAATTCGTGTGGCGCCGCCGCCATTTACTGTTTTTCCCTCGCATAAGCGACCACCCGTCGATAATATCACCGCATAAGATAAGGGTATCGCAAGAGTGTTGTTTTAAAAAACGGGTAACCTCTTTCGTCTTCGACCATTTAGAACCGAGGTGGATGTCCGAAAGAACGATTGTTTTGTAATGTTGCTGTTTCTTAGGCATATATTCATTCCTAAATTACTTATACAAAGGAAGAATTGTATTGTTAAGAAACGATTACCAAAATATGAAATAAATGTTTCGACATTTCCCGTCCATTCCCGTATAAATATTTAAAAGAGTTTTATAACTTGCTACTCGATTAAATAAAAAAAGTATGTACAATTTTGATCAGATAATAGACCGTCGGAACACTAGTTGCGTGAAGTACGACAATCTTGCAAACGTGTTTGGTAGCACGGATATTCTACCCATGTGGGTAGCGGATATGGATTTTCAGGTAGCCCCCGAAATTCTCGATGCCGCTCGTGAATGTTGTGAAAAAGGAGTTTTCGGATACACGTTCCGAAGTGATAAAGCCAAACAGGCATTCGCCGATTGGGTGGCACGTCGCCACGATTGGCAAGTAGATACCCACTGGCTATTAAGTAGTCCCGGTATCGTCACGGCCCTGGCATTAGGGGTTCGGGTTTACACGGAAGAACATGATAAGGTCATGATTTTTACTCCTGTCTATCCTCCATTCTATGCCGTGGTGAAAGATAACAACCGGGAACTCGTATGCAGTACCTTGAATGTAGAAAACGGACATTACCAGATTGACTGGGAAGATGTTGAAAAGAAACTGAAAAACGGAGTAAAACTACTGATAATGAGCAATTCTCACAACCCAGTGGGAAGAGTATGGACCAAGGAAGAGCTTACTCGAATCGGAGCGCTATGCCTGCAATACGGGGTCACAATCCTCTCTGACGAAATCCATTCCGACCTTGCCCTCTTCGGATACAAGCACGTGGTAATGGCCTCCCTGTCACCGGAGATTGCCGCAATCACCGTGACCATGATGGCTCCGAGTAAAACATTCAATATCGCCGGGATGATGAATTCCGTTGTCGTGATCTCGAACCCGGAATTACGTCGCCCCTTCGAGAAAGAACTTTTATGTCTGCACTTGGATTTGGGTAATATCTTCGGACACGTCACTCTAGAGGCTGCCTACAAGCACGGGGACGCCTGGTTGGACGAAATGGTTCGTTACCTCGAAAAGAACATCCTGTTTGCCGACCAATTTCTCCGGGAAGAGTTACCCTCGGTAAAAATGATACTCCCGGAAGGCTCTTTCTTACTCTGGCTTGATTTCCGGGCGACAGGGTTATCCCACGAGCAAATTCAGGAAAAACTACTCCACGAGGCGAAGCTCGGCTTAAATAGCGGTACGGATTTCGGCCCCGAGGGAGAAGGCTTTTTCCGCATGAACATCGGTTGCCCGCTCGAAACGGTAAAAGAAGGACTGGAACGCTTGAAAAAAGCATTCAAGTAAATTTCCAAAATTGAAGGTTAACACTTCCCCAGTGTCTCCTCGTATGAAAGGAAAAAGTTCCTAGTTTCGTGTACAAGGAGATACTGGAGAATACCATAAATACCCGCAGGAAATTCGAAGAAGATTCGATGAACTTAGGGTTCAAAGACGTTTCACTTTCGAATCAAAGACGTTTCAAAGACGTTCAGTGAGTGTCTTTGATTCGAATTTGTTCCGATATTGAACAAACTCTATTCTCATTCCTCCACGAATACCTCCCAGAAGCTCTACGAATGATGTCCAAAGAGAGTGTATATCATACTAAAAAGAAAAAAACGATATTAATTAGAACTTATACATTCTCTCTATTTTTTGCAATTTAAAATTCATAAACAATTATTCTTGTTTTTTGAGCCCCATCTGTAATATTCATTACAAAACTCCCCTGTTTTCACGTGTATCTTTGTCCTAGAATCAAAAACGACTGACTATGAAACGGACAATTATAAAAATAGACGAGGAAAAATGTAACGGCTGCGGGCTATGCGTGAAAGGTTGCCACGAAGGGGCTTTACAATTAATAGACGGAAAAGCCGTCATGATAAGTGATTTGTACTGCGACGGGTTGGGTGCTTGTATCGGAGAATGTCCCGTCGGCGCTATCGAGCTAGAAGAACGGGAAGCGGAACCATATAGTGAAGAGGCTGTTATGGAGCGCATTGCACCCAAAGGAGAACACGTAATCCTGGCTCATTTACGTCACCTGAAAGAACACGGTGAAAAAGAGTTGGTAAAACAGGGATTGGAATATTTGAAACGCCATAACATTCCCATAAACCTGCAAGAATTACATCCCACACCGAAACTGGGATGTGGATGTCCCGGTTCCATGGCAAGAGAATTAAAACCCGTCATGAAACCCGCTATAACTCCATGTTCCGGTAGCTCCGAACTCCGGCAATGGCCCGTACAGTTACACCTGTTAAACCCGCAAGCCGGGTATTTCCAAAGGGCAAACGTGTTATTGGCCTCCGACTGTTCAGCCTTTGCCTCCGGGAATTTTCACGAACGTTTCCTGAAAGGTAAGATCCTGGCTATTGCCTGCCCGAAACTGGATCATAATACCGATTCTTACGTGGACAAACTTCGTAGCATGATTGACGATGCCCAGATCGACACGCTCACGGTTCTCATCATGGAAGTACCTTGTTGCGGTGGCCTCCTGCAAATGGCTTTAAAAGCGAGAGAAATGGCCTCCCGTAACATCCCGATCAAAAAGATCGTACTTTCCGTGGAAGGGGAAGTGAAAAGCGAAGAGTGGGTATAAAAATAGTTTTATAAACCCTATTATCATGCTGTAAAACATCAAAATACGTGGCGAATGATATTCCTTTATTATTAGCTTTGCAGGCTCAAAAAATAACAGGAATATGAATATTGATTTTACTACAATCATTGATTACATCGGTACATTCGCATTCGCTATCAGTGGAATACGTTTGGCATCAGCCAAGCGATTCGACTGGTTCGGGGCATACGTGGTTGGAGCCGCAACAGCCATCGGGGGCGGAACGACACGAGATTTGATGCTGGGGTTAACTCCTTTTTGGATGCACCAACCCTCCTATCTGATTGTTACAGGGCTGGCCTTGTTATTCGTGATTATGTTCGGGAAATATGTCATCCGATTGAATAACACGTTTTTCATCTTTGATGCCATTGGATTGGGACTGTTTACCGTGGTTGGCATCGAGAAGAGTTTGGTTGCAGGATTCCCAATGTGGGTTGCCATTATCATGGGTATGACAACCGGAGCTGTCGGGGGAGTCATCCGGGATATATTTATCAACGAGGTTCCCCTTATCTTCCGTAAGGACATATATGCTATCGCCTGTATTCTAGGCGGATTAATTTACTTCGCCTGTGACTTCTTTGCCGTGGGACACATCACCACCCAGGTCATCACGGCCGGAAGTGTCATTTTAACCCGGGTCGTTGCCGTGAAATACCACATCAGTCTTCCGGTATTGAAAGGGAACGGGGAGTAGTGAATTCATGGAAAGGAATATTGTATCATGGATTATTTCTGTACAATAATATACGGATTATAAATAAATCCACGTTATAAAAAAGACTGCCCCAAGACAGTCTTTTTCTCTTCATAACAAATTCATTCCCTTTTCACTTTCCCAAATCAAGAATTATCCGGTACGTTCCATTAGGTTCCCAATATGCATCATAGACAAACAAGAAATCTTTATTTACCACAATGTCCAATTGTTGTTTTTGCTTACGGGCAACTTGCGGTTTATGAAGACGTTGCGGAAAAAAATAACAAATCGGCAAATATCCAACAGCACAATGTCTATCACCAAAAGAATATTCCGCCCGAATTTCCCCTCCTAATCGTTCCCATGAAAAAGAAGCGGTCGTCTTAATCGTCACGATACACTTTTTCCCTCTTACTTTGCTAGTTATTATATACGGCTGATCATCCGATAAATCTTTTACCCGTACATTCCACGCCGGATCACCATAATACACCATAATATCACGCTCGTACAGATAAGAAAATTTATCCAACATTTCCTGTTTGCTACCTGTCAATTCTTCAATTTTACTCTCATATTCGTTATAAGATCTATAATAATTCAGTACTAATTTAGAGGTATCTTCGTTAAATTTATAGCATTCTTGCAACAGTTTGGGACTCCATCGATTCAGTTTACACAACATGTCCTGTTGATTCAGAAAATGAGCTTCTGCCAACGTAAAACGTCCTGCATCTGTCATCCAATACTTTAATGTTCCCCACTCTCCCCTTCCATGAAATGATATTTCCATACTACCGATCAAAGTGGTTACATCAAGATCACTCAACCAAACAACAGGGACACTCTCCTTTGTCCCGAAAGTATTAGCCCCGGACATAGGGGTAAAACAAACTCTGGAGTTATTTCCCAACTTTAATTTCCGATCTCCCCACCATAATTTCCCTTGTCGAGGAACAATTTTACCCTCACGGTAATCATCCGGTGATACCAAATTGAATTGATTCTTAAATTCTTCCACTTGATAAATGATTAAATCCGGATTATGTTGCTCTCCCCAACTCACTACTTTATTTGCCAGTTCCTTATACCGCCCTGCCATATCTTGATTAGATTCGGTATTCTTTTCTCTCCATTCATTCTCCTCTGTACTTAAGCCCATTTGTTCAAAATACTTCCCATCTTTAAAATCATTCACCCCAATACACCATGCACTTTTAATTTCTTTAGGATTTCGGGCTCTTTCAACTAATCGTAACGCCGCATCCGCATCATATCCGGTGATAATACCCCACAAAAAATCCCCGTATAAGTCATCATCAATCTCGCGACTCATCCGGTTTAAATTGATTATAAAATTTCGATTAATATATTCCGGTTTTTCTATCACGGCAACATAACGGGGAGATAATTCTTTCAAAAGAGGTAAGGCTTCCGAAGGTAATTTATCATAATTCACAACCTTTGCCTGATGAATTTCTGTCAATCGATTTACCACTTTATCCCAAGATACATCCGCGTAAACCGACTTTCCCACCAACACCACGTAATCAGTCTCACTTGTCTTCGCCAATAGATGCCATTCCACTCCCATCAAGATTAGTAAAGTCAAACCTATTTTTAATATTGCTTCTCTCATCTTGTCAAATCTTAATATTTACCCTATTCTCAAGCTTATATTCCTTTCAAGATCATAAGTGTTTCTTTCGTTTTTTTGTCCGAAGGACGAGTCATGAAAGCATTTACGATGTTCCCCTTTTTATCCAATAAAATAAATCGAGGAATAGCGTCAATTCCATAAAAACTTACGAGATCTTTCACTTTCCCCGCGTAAAGTTGGATTCCACCTAATTTTTCCATCTCCACAAATGTTTTCCACTCTTTTTTGTTTTCATCAATAGAAATACTTACAAACACTATTTTTTTCCGCTTCATCTCTTTTTCCAATGCCTTCAGATAAGGAATTTCCGCTTTACAAGGGCCACACCAAGTAGCCCAGACATCTATATACACGTACTTCCCCTTTAAGTCTTTTAACGAAACCCACTTTCCGTTCACGTCAAGGTAACGAAAATTAAAAGAAGGCTGCCCACTCTCCAATCGTTTCGGTTGACCATCAATTTTTTCAACATATTGACCATGAAAGGACCGGCTTTCGCCAGCCCTAACAATTGCCACAACACACAATAACAGAATCGCACATCCAATGCTTTTATGTAATATCCCTTTCATTGTTGACATCCTGAATTAAACAGATACTTTCCACATCACCTTCAATGCCTTATCAGAGATTCCTTTATACTCTTTCTCAACCTCTAACGTATCAGCATTCAGTATCAACAATCTTCCTTTTAATTCCGTGGTAGCATTCGGATTATAAACACATACATAAATATGTTCCTCATTCGGACTACACGCAATACAGGTAATCTCATCATTTTCATCCGCGAACTCAAAATCAGGTTTCTCCGGCAGTTTCGGTTCATTAGCCATATATACCCAACGATACAGCTTATTGTCTTTGTAATAGTAAATATGCTTATATTTATCATTTGAACACATTTGACACTCATGTGTCAAGGTCATCTCCTTTGCCAAAGTATATTCATAAATCCCAGACTCAAATTCAAGCTGATCATCTATCGTTTTATGTATCCTAATCTTTGACGGATCATTTTTATCTTGAGTAATAAACACCATACACCCACTCGTTCCCAAAAAAGAAACATTTACAATATATTCTCCGGTAAAACGATCTCCGGCATTCCATTTCCCGACACTCCCGTTCTCCATGGAATGCACTTCCGAATGAGTATTATCAACGAGGCAAGCCACGTAATTAAGTATCGACCATCCTTCAATAACCATAATACCTAAGATTGCTTTATCAAACTTATTATAAGCTGCAGGCCGCGGCCGGGCAATAAAACCCTCAACTTCGAAAACACCAATATCATCGGGATTACCGTCAACGTCATTACTAGCAAAAAGTACTTCCGATATACCGGCATAATCACTTCCAAAAAGAGTTGTAGGATACATCTCCGGGCAATAGGCCCGAACATCAACTTGATTTTCTATCAAGAAATTCTGCGCATTCAGACAATAAAGCACTTGATCCGTCTCAGAAGAAACAACAAGCCCGGAACCTGTCTCCGACTGACTGACTTGTGAAATATATGAAATGATCGCATCCCGCAACCCGTGTAAAGTTACTCCCGGATTAGATTGTTTAAAAGCGTTCAGGTTAAAATCAGATTCTTTTTTAGACAACACTTCATCCTCTTCTTTCAACCGCAAAAAAGATAATCTTCCCACATCCGACTGATCGTTACTCAGTACTAGAATCCCCTGTTCAAAAGGAGCCTGCACGTGTACTTGGAAAAATTTGAAACTACTACCATATTGATTTTCCACTCGTAATCGAACCCGAAAAATTCCGGAACGGGGAAATTTATAATCCAGCACCTTATCCGTTCCTATCAACCTTAGCGAATCACTTGAAGCACCACCATCCGTTGCAATAAACTTCCATTCGTACACTAAAGGAAGATCTGGTTGCGATTGTGTTACCTCGGGGTCAATCAAAACACTCGTTCCAAAATCCTGATAATAAACCGTGTCCTCCGTAGTAATCGTAATGGGAGAACCTTCTGTACGGAAACCGGATGACTCATCCTTTATGCATCCATAAAGTAATAACCAAGCCATCAACCCAATTATGACATATCTCATTCTTTCTTTCATAATCAATATCTTTATTATTCATATATCGGTTTAGGAATTACAACCACTCCGGGTTCCGGATGTTCCTCGTAATAATAATAGACCGGAGTAACAACATATTTAATAACCAAGTACTCCACCGCTAAAGGCCAATAATCTGCTTGAAAATTATCCCCCATAAATCGATGTATAGAATTATACACGTCAACATTTGTCGTTTTCAAACTTCGATATTGCTCAATAATCTTATACATCAAACCGGGAGACCAAGGGCCTAGCACGACCTCCTTCCAATACCATGGTTTTTGTGGAACCGTCTTATTATACAAAAATATTCGGGTATCACTCATGGTCGGGAGATAATGATTATTTTCTACTAGCCGGAGTCCCACTTGTAAATGATTAGGTCTAGTGTCCTCCTCTTTTCTCCGTTTCCAAGTAATTACCGGAATATAAGCTGATACTTCATTAACGGGCATAACAAGTTCCTTTTCTAAAATGTAATCCTGTCCTTCGACTGCATCAGTTAGCGTATCTACAATTTCCAAATTAATTTCCCGCAATTCGGGTGAAGGAAATCCCATAACATAAAAATTCGCCGCCACTTGCTTAGTATCACCATTCTCCCAATCTTCAAAAATGGTTGTCGTTGTTCCAATGTCACTACCCGGCATAAAATAAATCCGGTCTTTTTCTTGCTCATAAGCCAAATAATCTCTGTCGCAGGAAGCATTTATTCCCACCATCCATATTAAAGCCCCCCAAAACACATATAATTTCATCTTATTCATAACTCCAAATTTTATTTATGTCCTATTTTTCAGTTTCCACGGGTGGAAATACCCCTTCTCGCCCCCCTTCCCGATATTCAAACTCATCATCCGGGATTGGCCACACGTATACTTCATCAGACCCTTCGTAAGTCATTCCATAATACAAACAACTATTAATCGACATATTCTGACGTTTCATATTAAACCACGTCAATCCTTCACCCCAAAATTCTTTCCGATATTCCTTATTAATCAACGTCATATCAAGTGTTACGTTTCGATACACGAATCCACGAGCTTGCGTGTAAGAATCAAGATATCTCTGAGCTTCCGTTAACTTCCCCTGTTTCAATAATCCTTCGGCCATAATCAAGTACATTTCGGAAATTCGCATCATGTGTATTCCCCGAGTTCCACGAACCGTCCCGGCATTACGAAATATCTTGTAAAAACGTGCGTGTTTACCGGAAACACCTTCTCGTTGTCGAAACCAATTGATCCGGTAATCCATCTCTCCACCTGTTGAAGGAACTTCATATAACTTCCGGAAGCCGTAATCAACCGGCGCCATCCCTTCCGGATAGTACCCCGGATACAAGTAAAAACCATTTAAGGGTAACAACACGTTAGGCTTTGGCTCATCCTGTTCATTGTCAAAATGCTCTTTCATAACTTCGGTCCAATTTTTTTGAGGATAAACAGCCCAAATCGTTTCACTCCTTGAAACACATGACGCGTATTCATACCCCATATTCGTTTTATTCGCGAACTCAAACTTCTCTGACTGAATCACTTTTTCCGCGTAGATAACCGCACTATCCAAATCATTTTTCATCATGTAAACACGTGCCAATAATCCTTGGACAGCATACAAATTCATGTGAAATTGCCGTTGAGTCATGAAAGCTGACACATCACCCCTATCTACCCGCTCCAAATTCAAGTAACTCCCCTCGTCCTGTAACAACCCTTCAGCCTCTTTCAATTCATCTATAACCTTACGATAAATAGCTCCCACGGTACGAAACGGGTAAACCAAAGGCTCGTACGATTCACAATAAGGTATGGCCGGGTAATCAACTGTCTCTTCCCGGTAAGCCGGAGCGAAAGCATTAAGTAACTGGAAGTGCATGAAAGCCCTTAAAGCCAAGGCTTCTCCCTTGTAAAAATTATAATAACGTAAACTATTTTCTCGTCCTTCCAAATTCGTCAATACACTATTTACATGACTGATATTTTCATACATCAATTTCCATATATCATCAAACATGGATCGTTTCGTGAAATTACTATTCATGTATTGAAAAGTCAGCAACAACTCCATGTAGCCCCCAACATTCTCGTACACGTAATACTGGGCTAGCATATCCGGCAAATAATATGACAACTTCTCCCCATATAACTCTTTTTGCGCTAAAGCGGTATATACACCGTACAATGCATCCTCAAATCCTTCTTCGGATTGGAACAGTTTATCTCCCAACACTTCACTCTTGGGAGTCAGATCCAGAAAATTTTCACAACCGGAAAATACAAGGATCGTTACCAATAATATTACTATTCTTCTCATATTATACCCTTTACTATAAATCATCAACATTAAAACGTCGGACTAATCGTAAAATTAAATCCTCGCATATACGGGTAAGAAGTCCCTCTTTCAAACTTCACCGTGGAAAGTCTCAATACATCCGAGAAATTCACGCCTATACGTAATCTTTTCAAATAAATATGCTTCACCCATTCCGAGGTAAACTCGTAGAAAAATCCTAAAGAGGATAAATAAAATTCATTCCGTTTCTCCACGAAACGCGATGATTGCGCGAACGTGTAATCATTCGGATCATAACCTCGATAATATACCAAGTCACCCGGATTCTTCCAACGCTCGGTAAAGGCCCGGCGATCTACATTATAATTTGGGTCAATCCGCTCAATCTTATCTGCACGAGTAGAATTATAGATCCATCCTCCACGGGTGATATTCATTCCGGCAAACATCGAAAAACCCTTGTAAGAAAAGGAAGTACTAAGCGCAAGTTCTAATTTCGGGATCGTATTTCCCATCGCGACTTTATCATTAGCATCATACACAAAAGTTAAAGAACCATCCTTCTTTACTAAAATATCCTGCCCCGTAGCCGGATCAATTCCCAAAGAAGGTACGACATAAATGGAAGAGGCCGATTCTCCTTCTTCAAATTGAATCTTAGGTGGTATTCCTTTATAAATATTACGCTTAAGAGCATCTTGATCTATATGCTCTTGCCGGTTCTCGTCATTCTTATATTTCAAAGAATTACTAATTTTCAATATTTTATCCCGGTTATGCTGTCCGTTCAGAGTTACACGCCACTGTAGATCTCTCGTTTTCAAGATGGCGCCGGATAAACTCCAATCATATCCCTTGTTTTCCTGTTCTCCCAAGTTACTGTTCAAACGAATGACTCCCACCGATGGCGGATAAGCCACGGGCAAAAGCATATCTTTTGTCGTTTTCTTATAGAAACTCAAATCCAATTGCAAACGATCTGACAACAACGACAGTTGAATTCCCAAATTCAATTCATTCGTATAGGAAGCTTTCAGCTTTTCATTAGCCATTGTTCTAGGTCTGGCTCCAACCCCGGTAATAAAATTATTATCAGCACTATATAAGTAAGTTGTTCTCGTTTCCCAAGAAGACAACGTGTTACTCCCCGTGGACCCGTAACTGACTTTCAGTCTCAGTAAATTCACAAACGACTCCTTAAGGAATGCCTCATTATGAACATTCCATCCGGCACCTATCGACCAATAAGGGTGCCAACGATACTCTTTACTAACACTGGAACTACCCGAAGCCCGGTAATTACCATCCACGAAATAACGATCTTGGTATATGAAATTCAAGTTGCCAAATACCGCTACCCCCGAACTTTTCGATTCCGCACCACCAGGTGATCCTTCCGGATAGGTTGATGCGAAATTAATATCGTTCAATATCGGTTTCAAAAAACCTATTCCTTGAAAAGAAAACGAAGAAGATGTATTTCTGTTCACGGACCCACCCAAATTAATGCTTAATAAAGAGCCCTTTTCATCCAGATTCCAATTATAGGAAAGCGTAGCATTACCAGCCCATGACGTTTCATCCGATCCGGTTATCTCGTAACTACCTTTCTCGTCAATCACTCGTGATAAAAAATCGGCAGACTCCGGAGAGATAAATTTATCTTCACGCCCGTCACCCAACAAATAATTAAACCCACCGTTGACATATAAACCTTGCAAAAGATTGACCCGAAAACTGATATTATTGGTAATTGTCTTTTCCGTTGATTTTGAAAAACTCTCTAATGAAGCCTCATACCATGGATTTCGATCCAAATTATTATTATACTTTTTCACCCAATTCCCGTACTCATCTTTAGGCATATCATAAGGATTACGTCTAACCCATTCAGAATAGCTACCATAGGGAGAATCCTTGGAATCCGTTTTATTTACATCCAAACGATAAGACACGGTCAGAAAATCCTTATAATTATAAGAAAGATTCAATCCGATTCCCAATCTCTGTCGGAAATCTCCTTTCATTATCCCCCGAGTATCCCCGTAACGAAGATTCACGCTATAATCCATTCCACCACCACGCCCGGTAATACTTACCGAGTGATCAAACGACCAACTATTCCGTAACGGGATAGATTTCCAGTCTGTAGAAGCTCCGCGTTCTACAACATTTCTACGTTGCCAATACAATTCATCCAATTCTCCGGTCGGCGAATCATACAAGCCACATAATCTTTCCAACTCCAATTTCTCTCTTCCGTTACACAAGTTAAAAGAAGAAACATCCGGGAATTGCACATCGGGAAGGAAATTGTAACGAACCTTCAACTTCGAATCGGTCACTCGCATACGGGTAATCACAATGACACCATTGGCGGCCTTTTCTCCATACATTGCTTTAGCTGAAGCATCCTTTAATACATCCACCCGATCTATATCCTGCATATCAATATCATACAATGCCTGTAGTGAAATCTCCACCCCATCCAGAATAATCAATGGAGTATTCAAGCCGAATTGCCCATCCACGGCCAAAGCGGTTGTTCCCCGAAGGATAATCTCCGGAATGTAGTTAGGATTAGCCCCCTGTTCATTATTTTCCACGATATGCAAACCGGGAACAGTAAAAGCCAAAGCCTTCAAAATATTGTTAGGCGAAACCTTTAAAAGATCCTCTCCCTTTACAGAAGTAACTGACCCTGTATATGAATTCGTCTTCTGCGTGAAAAAGCCGTTAACGACAACCTCCTCGATCTTACTTACTTCTTCTTCCATTTTAATCGTAAACTCTTTCTCATTCTTTAAGGGGTAAACCACGGTTTTATATCCTACAAACGAGAATTCCAAAGCGTATTTTATGGATGGTAACTGCAACATGAATACTCCATTTGAATTCGTGGCAACACCTTGTGTCGTTCCAACAACCTTTACCGTCACTCCCGGGATCGGAAGACTATCTTTATCTACCACTTTTCCCCTAATCGTGACTGATTTTTTCTCGTCGGGTTCCTTGCCTTCTTTCAACTTGATAATAACCACGTTATTTAAAACCGTGTAAGTCAATCCTGTTCCTTTTAACACCTGATTCAATACATCTTCTAAAGGGACATCCCGCATATCAATATTTACATCCCTTATTTTTTTTATTTCGGCATTATCTATGTTATAAAAAAAGCCGAAATCCGTTTGGATTTTTAAGGATTGTATCACCTCTTCCAGAGTTGCTCCCCTCATTTGCAGGGTCACCATCTTATTCTGAGAGAGTAAATCTGCTGATGCATGTAATGACATCACAAAAACAAACACAAATAGAAATTTTGCCATAAGCCACTGTTTTCGTAAACTATTCCCTCGAATGGGTATAGACCATCGATTCTTTTTCATACATTTGTAATTATTAAGTGAAACATATCGGGAATAACATCTGGTAATGTGTGTTCCCTATTGCTTATTTAAGGCAGGTGTTGTTCGTAGCAACACCTGCTTTTATTTTTCATTCACCAACTACTACCGTCCGGCCATTCACGTTAAAATGCACATCACCCGCCTCTGCAATCACATCAAGCACTTCCTGCAAATTAGCCTGACGTTTCATTATACCGAAGAATCGTTTCTTTTTTAACTTCGGCTCTTGATAAAATATCTCCACATCAAACCACCGGGAAACTTTCCGCAAAATTGTCTCCAAATCATCATTACGAGAAACAAAGAGGCCATCTTTCCAAGCCACATAAGTAAAAACATCCACGGGAAGAATTTGTGTCTCCAAGGTTTGTCGATTCAAAAGGAATTGCTCTCCCGGAACAATTTTTTGAAAATCAATCATATTTACCCCTTTCACACAAACACCCACTGAACCTTTCACAAGTGTTGTCTGAAAAAATTCCTCGTCTTCATAAGCCATCACATTAAATTCGGTTCCAAATACTTTCACCTCTTCTAACCGAGTTTCCACGATAAAAGAACGTTCTTCTTTAGCAACCACGAAATAGGCCTCCCCCGACAATTCAACTCTTCGCTCTGCACCCAAAAATGCCGTTGGATAACGTAAACGGGACTCTGAATTCAAAAAAACTTTTGTTCCATCGGCCAGCTCAACAACGTATTCTCCTGAAGGAGGCACGATCAATTCATTATAAGTCTCCTTACCAGCAATAGACGTCTCCCCGCCATAACGTAACATTCCTTTCTCCACATGAATCGTCACACAATCCCGATTTATCGTTCCAGAAATTTGTGATGAATCCAAAACAATTTGTTCGCCTTGACTCAATCGAAGCGTCACGGCAACCTGTCCCGGGCATATTTGTGTAGGTTCGGGGTTAGTTACTTTCTCACCTACAGGCCAATATCTCCAACCCAAAATAAACACGCCTAAAATAATGACAGCCACCCCAGCATACTGCCACCAATTCATAACACCATGACGATTTTTCCCACGTTTCACGACAACCAATCCTTTCCACTCATTCACACGTGAACGATCACGCACCATAATCTTCTCTTGCTGACGACAAAACAACTTATAGTATTGCCTATGTTTTTCACTTTCGGCATACCAAGCATTAAATACAAGAGATTCCTCTTTCGAAAGTTTTTCTCCTCTAAACTTCCGATACAAAAGAGCAATATTTATAGATTCAATTTCATCCATGTATTTCCTATTTTGCAGCTATGACGTAAAAAGACGAAAATAGGGTGAATGAAAAAAAGAAAAAATTCAGATTTTCTCGCAGGACTTATGTAATTTCATTAAAATAAAAGACAAAAACAGTTCATCATGTTGGTCGTACAAACTTTCTCGAAGATCTTGATAAGCCTTTTTCATATGGGTTTTTATCGTATTGACAGACAATCCGGTAATTTCTGCAATCTGAGGATAACTCATCTTACCATATACGCTCATTTTTAAAATCTCACGTCGCTGTTCTGGTAATTTCTCAATTTCCTCCTCGACTCGATGAATGATCAACTCCTCCTGCTCCGATATATCAAAATCACCAGAATAGTAAACAGCATCGAATAACTTCACGTCCAACGGATCCGAGATTTTCAGTTTTCGTAAATAATCCACACATTCATTCTTCACGCAACTGTACAAATAAGAACGAGAATATTCCACGTCATCCAAATTCACACGAGATAAAAGAGATAAGAATACATCCTGCACCATATCCTCCGCTGTTTTCAAATCTCCAACATAACTTTCAGCAAATAAAACTAGCCGTCCGTAATATTGTTCAAATAATGTATCGAATTTACTCTTCACCGTACATACACTTTATATCTCCGACAAAGATAGGGAATAAGTTATATCATCAAAGAATTTATCGTATCATTAACAATATAGCATTACAAACAAATTAATTCAAAACCGTTGTTCCTCCGTGGAATCAATCCCAATGGCGATCTCCTTGATAATCCCCTTTTCAATATAAACGGGACGGGCATATCTACGCACCAAGGGGCGATAATATTCGAAAACCAAAGCGGCGACAAAACAACAAATCCCGGATAGTAAGATAATCATTTGCAAACCGATCCATTTTTCAATTGCCCCCAGCACCATACTGCCCACGGGAGCCATACCCGTGAAAGACATTGCCATATATCCCATCACCCGGCCTCGTTTATCCTCGCCGGAAAGGGTCTGCAACAGCGTGTTGATAGAAGCCACGGCTGCAATAATCGTAAAGCCCACCGGCAAGCATAGCACGGCAGCCACCCAAGGAATCGTAACAAACGACATCACCGACAAACCAATCCCCAGCAATGCCCCGGAAAGCATCACCACTTTTCCCAGTCCCAGCACGCTCTTCCGGGCTGCCAGATACAAGGCCGCAATGAAGGAACCGACACCGATACATGAAAGTAGTAGCCCCAACATCTCGCTCTCCCCGTGCAGGATCGTTTTCACGTAAGCCGGGATAAACGTCATCAAGGGTAACCCGAAGAAACTGATCGCGCTCATCAAAAGCAATAGCGTACGGATCGGTATATTACCCGCCACGTACCGGAAACCATCCCGCATATCTTCCCACACCTTTTGCTTCGCAGTTCTCTCCCGCTTGGGCGTTACCCGCATCATCAACAAGGCAATAATCACGGCAATATAGCTGATACCATTCAACAGGAAACAAATGCCCTCTCCCAACAAACCGATCAACACTCCACCCACCGCGGGTCCGATCAAACGAGAACCATTAATCACGGCAGAATTCAGCGCAATAGCGTTACTCAACTTATCCTTCGGAACCAAACTCGGGTAAAATGACTGTCGAGTGGGATTATCCAAAGCATTAATCAAACCGATCAATAAACTCAGAATCATGATATGCCACACCTGTATCAACCCGGTCAACGTGAGCAAAGCCATCAACAATGCTTGTACCATAGACAGTGATTGCGTCAGTACCAACAACTTACGTCGATCAAACCGGTCAACAAAAACGCTCATGTAAGGAGTCGCCACGAGAATCGGGATTTGTGCCATGAAAGTAACCGTCGCCAGTAAAAGTACCGACCCGGTCAACCGAAACACCAGCCAACTCATGGCAATCTGTTGCATCCACGTCCCAATCAGCGAGATACATTGTCCCCCGAAATAAAGACGGAAATTATAACTTTTCAAGGAAGCGAATACCTGCGTGAAGGCCCCTAAATTATTAGGCAATAACTCCCGAAGCCCTCGCCAACCACCCAAAAACTTATACCCGCTCCTATCTTTATTCATTTCATTCAAACAAAATAACCTTATTAACTCATAACCTGTAACCTGCAACGTGGCGTAGCCACTTCCCCCACAAAAATACTTACATTTTGCATCAATTGAATCACCAGCGAATAATTTTGCCTATTTTTGCAGTAAGAATAGGTTATGCCATGATAGAACAAACAGAAAACAGACTCTCGGTTGCAGAAGCGCAGAACATCTGCCTGCGAAATAACATCCCGTTTTACACGTACCGTTTACCCGGTTCGCGTGAAGTTGTTTTCGGGGCTCAACTCTCCAACGATACCCGGATATTCAAGGGATTCGAAAAACATCGGGGAGAAAAAGGGTTTGTTATCACGCCCTTCAATCACTCCTCTTGGAGTTTCCCCTTCTTCATCAAGGCCGATCTTTCATTCACGGACTACCTGACTGACGGCGAAGCGATTCGAAATTTACAGAACACGGTTTTCAATACCCCGGAACGTATTTTCACCAAGCAAGACTGCGAGCATTTCGAGTACTTAGATGAACTGCGCACGATGATCGACACGTTGAAACGGGAAGGGATGAAAAAAGCCGTTCTATCAAGAACCATCACGATACCCTGCGACTCACTCCGACTATCGCCAGCGATCTTCGAACAGATGAAACAATACCACCACGCCTTCCTGTTCTTTGCCGCCATTCCGGGTAAATGTGCTTGGATGGGTGCCTCACCGGAGACTTTCCTCAAATACGACAGAAACGGATTCTTCACCATGTCACTGGCAGGAACTCAACCCGTGGCAACAGCAAAAAATCCACCTGAATGGGGAGACAAGGACATCGAGGAACAACAAATCGTGACCGACTACATCCAAGACACGCTAAGACATTTCTTTACCCGCCATCTCGAAATCGAGGGACCTATCACGTTACAAGCCGGGAATGTCTTTCACCTCTGTACCTTTTTCAGAAGTGACGAACAACTCCCTGCCGACCAGATTGACGAACTGGTAGGACAACTTCACCCGACTCCGGCCGTCTGCGGCCTACCCAAAAAGAGAGCCATGCAAATCATCACGGAGATCGAGAAACGGGATCGGGGATATTATGCCGGATTCCTAGGACCATTGCAAGCCTCCGGGGCATTTGACCTGTTTGTCAACCTGCGTACCATGGAAGTATTCGATGACGCCCTGCGATTGTATGTCGGAGGCGGCATTACCCCTCTTTCCGACCCGGAAACCGAGTGGCAGGAAACTTGTCAGAAAGCCGATACTTTACTAAACCTCATACGTCAAATGAATTATGGAAAAATCACATTCTGATATTGAAAACGTTCGAATTCTTATCAGTCTACTCGTTCAAAAAGGGATCAAGGAAGTCGTTCTGTCACCCGGTTCCCGGAATGCACCTTTACTCGTGTCTGTTGCCCGGGAAAAAAGGTTGAAACATCATATCATCGTGGATGAACGTTCGGCCGCCTTCTTCGCTCTGGGAATAGCACAACAAACCGGACAAACGGTTGCCCTTATCTGCACGTCGGGAACCGCCTTATTGAATTACTCCCCTGCCGTGGCGGAAGCCTATTACCAGGGTATTCCCCTTCTCGTTATCTCGGCAGACCGTCCCTCCGAATGGATAGATCAAGACGATAGCCAAACGATACAACAGCAAGGGGCATTATGTAACTTTGTGAAAAAGAGCTTTCAGCTCCCGACAGCCATCACGTGCAACGAAGACCGCTGGCATACCAATCGTCTGGTAAACGAGGCCATCAATCTATCCCAACACGGCCGGAAAGGCCCCGTGCATATCAATGTTCCCCTGAGAGAACCCTTGTACGGCTTTCAACATGAATCCATAACTTCAGAACGGGTGATCAAGACGCTGAAAGAATCCCCTTCCTTAACCGCAGAAATCTCTCAAAACCTGCGGGAGGAATTTTTCCTTTGCCCCAAGGTCATGATCATCTCCGGGTTCCATAAACCCGACCCAGTTTTGCAACAACATATCAAGTTACTAGCAAGCCTTCCCAACGTGGTGGTTTTAACGGAAAGCGTAACAAATCTATCCATTCCCCTCGTGATCTCCACGATAGACAGGGTAATTTCCACGATACAACCGGAAGAAGCAGAGACTTACGCCCCTGAACTACTCATCACGTTCGGGGGAGCGATTGTTTCCCGTATGATAAAGGCTTTCATCCGAGAACATACCCCACATTCTCATTGGCATATTGACGAGCGGTCGACACCGCCTGACACGTACAAGTCCATGACCCTCCACGTCCCCATGGACACCCGAACATTCTTTGATCAACTCCAACCCGCGGAAATAAAAGCCAACAGTTTACCGTCCAGTTATGCCCACCAATGGCATCAACGGGAAGAAAAAGCAACACAAATACACGATAACTACCTGAAACGTATCCCGTGGTGTGATCTGAAAGCCTTCTCCATGCTCATTCCCGCACTTCCTGCCGGGAGCCGTTTACAACTAGGCAACAGCACCCCAATACGTTACGCCCAACTCTTCCGGTACACGCAGGTGGACCGTACCGATGCCAACCGGGGAACAAGTGGTATTGATGGTTGTACCTCGACAGCCATGGGTGCAGCCTCAACATTCGACGGGATCACCACGCTGATCGTGGGAGACAACAGCTTTTTGTACGACTCCAATGCTTTATGGATCAAAAACTGTCCCCCGTCATTACGAATCATCGTTATCCAAAACGGAGGAGGAGGCATATTCCGCTTTTTGGCCGGTCCTTCCGGTCTGGAAGAAGTTGAAGAATTATTTGAAACCCCTCACGACGTGGATATAGAACGGCTTGCCGAAGTTCATCGTTTCAAGATGTACCGAGCAACAGATGCACCCTCGTTAGAATCAGCACTATCCGAATTCTACCAACCGGGACAACAACCGGCCATTCTCGTTGTTCACACACCCGGAAAAATAAACGGGGAAATATTAAAAGGATATTTTCAAGCGTTAAGGGGTTAATTAAGGGAAACTAGAATTTCTCAGAAGAGCTATTTTTAACTCTCTCTATAAACAGAAGAGGAGTTAGAGACTCATTCCGAAGATAGAGAATATTTCAACTCTACCTCTGCAAGAGAAAGATAAAGGTTAAAAGATAAAAACTAAAAGTTGAAAGTAGGAAATTTAGAAGCGTCGGCTTTGTGTGACGGAAATCTAGAATCTACAATCATTAAATCTAAAATTAGTAAGGGGAGTACCCCGAAGGGGGGAGGGAATTTGAAAAATAACTTTTTGGATAGCCCCGCCCAAAGTCCTACCTCATTTTTTCTTCCCCCAACAGCACACTTATCCATTTATTTACTACTTTTGGGATAGCGTTTGTTTATTCTTTTTATCTTAATTTATGGGGATAAGTTATTATTTCATGGACAAGACCCACAAACAGGTCGGGCCGCTTTCGTTAGATGAACTTAAACAACAAGGAATCACACGAGAAACACCCGTGTGGCGTGAAGGTATGCCAAACTGGGTACAGGCAAAAGATATTCCCGAATTACATGAATGTATCACATCTCCTAAACCACAAATCAGCGTGGTACAGATTGTCCTGATTTTATACGCAACCTTAGGCACGATTCTCTTCTTACTCGCTGGCAGATTTGTTTCGGCGCTTGTCGCCTCGTGGTTTGACATTTACCCATACGTTCCGGGAATTGTCATCCTCATCATCGGGGTACTAGGCATCATCTTTTCCCTGTTTTACAAAAAAAGAAAATACTTACTGAATACAACACTGATAGTTCTACCCTTCTTACTATCTTCCTTATTTTCCATTTTCTATTATGGAGTACTAAATCATGCCTATTGTTTCCGGTACGATCGCTGCATCATAGAGAAAAGATCCGGAGTAGGAGTCATGGATAAATTCGGATTGGAAATCGTTCCCTACGTATACGATAATATCGCACCCAATAGTTACTGGTCACCCGCTTACTACCGGGCCACGTATAACAACCAAAAAGGGATACTCGCCCTCGATGGAACTGAAATTATCCCATGTATATACGATGATGTTGACACTTGGCTCACAACCGACAATTTCATGGTTAAATCAGGGAAACTAAAAGGACTATATACCCCAAGAGGAAAAGTAATCGTTCCTTGCGAGTACACGAAAATTTCCCGCTGGCGGGAAACCTCGCTCCTCCACGTGAAAATAGATGACCAAGAAGGCCTCTATACCCTGGAGGGAGAAGAGATATTACCCTGTCAATTTATCATCTGTAAAGAATTAAACGGTATATCACTGATCAACCGCGGCGGATTCTCGAAAGACGGTAAAGTGCAGAATGGAGTCTGGGGTGCAATCAATAAAAAAGGAAAAATCATTATCCCCTGCAAATACAATGACATCATACCCTACGCCGGTTCTGAACGCATCGAGGCCGACGGGGGATATATCAAAGATATTTACGACTTTAACGGAAATTATTTACGAAGCGAATATAAATGGTAAATTATTAAACTATGGAAAACTATTTTTACCTGAACGAAAAGAATGAACAAAAAGGCCCGGTTTCTCCCGAAGAATTAATTCGCAACGGGGTAACGAAAAACTCCCTCGTGTGGAAAAACGGTATGGCCCAATGGCTCCCGGCAGGAGAAGTTCCCGAACTTGCGAAATTGTTCACGAACGAAACCTCCACACCTTTATCACCCCCGCCATTCCCTCCCACACCACCTCAACCACCGGTAAACAACAATTCCAAACCGGACAACTGGCTAGTATGGGCAATCCTATCAACCATTTTGTGCTGTTTGCCGCTAGGGATTGTCTCCATCATCTATGCCACGAAAGTGGACAACCTCTGGAATTCCGGTCAGCAAGAGGAAGCGATAAAAGCTTCTAACATGGCAAGATTATTTTTCTTCTTGGCATTAGGTGGAGGTGTACTCGCCGTCATCATCGGGTTCGTCAGCGGATTAACAAGTGTACTGATGGGAGGAGGTTATTATTAATATTCGAATGAATGTATTCGTTCGGACATTTTAAGAAAATAGGCCTCATACTAATTATACTACTCGGGATCATCCTGTTCTTCATTGATCCCGAGTATTCGGCATTTATACCAAAATGTCCCTTTCGTTGGTTCACGGGACTCGATTGTCCGGCATGTGGTAGCCAAAGGGCAATTCATCAATTATTACACTTGAATATCAAAGGAGCTTTCGGGTATAACCCGTTCCTTATTCTTTCTATTCCTTATCTAATTGCTCTTGTAATCACGCAATGGTTTGACCCCCGAAATAAATTAGCCCGGCTAAAAAGGATCTGCCATCACCGGATAGTCGTCAACACGTACTTAATATTAATCATAGTATGGTGGATCGCCCGGAATATCCTACCTTTCCTCCGGGGTTCCTTACCACCAACCATATAGCACCTTGACATCAATTTCACATCAAAAACACTGGCGAGTATTCTTGCTATGAAGATGCTATGTTCATGCTATGTTCATGATCCCGCCCAACGTCGAAGAAGACATAGACCTTCCACGAACAAAGCCATGACTTTCTTCCCTGTACCATCACGCGAATTCTTTATATCGAACCTCGTTAAAATAAAAATTATCATGTACATTTGTCGTTACACTTTGTAAAAACTAAAAATAACATACCGGATATGTCAAAAAGAGAATGGACTACAATCAAAGAATATGAAGACATTCGATTTGAATTCTTCGAAGGAATAGCTAAAATAACCATTGACCGCCAAGAAGTTTATAACGCTTTCCGTCCGCAAACCAATTTCGAAATGCTAGATGCCATAAATATCTGTCGGGAACGGAGTGACATTGGTGTTGTTGTACTCACGGGGGCCGGGGACAAAGCGTTTTGTTCCGGAGGAGACCAAAAAGTGAAAGGAATAGGAGGCTACATTGATGAAAACGGGGTTCCCCGCCTCAATGTACTCGACCTGCACAAAGCCATCCGTTCTCTTCCGAAACCCGTCATCGCCATGGTAAACGGGTACGCCATCGGCGGAGGCCACGTGCTTCATGTCGTGTGTGACCTCACGATCGCTTCCGAGAATGCCCGTTTTGGACAAACAGGCCCTAAAGTCGGTAGCTTCGACGGGGGATTCGGTTCCTCGTATCTCGCCCGCCACGTGGGCCAGAAGAAAGCTCGTGAAATCTGGTTCCTTTGCCGCCAGTACACCGCCAAAGAAGCCGAAGAGATGGGGATGGTGAACAAGGTGGTTCCCTTCGATCAACTGGAAGATGAAACCGTGGACTGGTGCAAGACCATCATGCAACGCAGCCCGATGGCCATCCGCATGATCAAACGGGCATTGAATGCCGAATTGGACGGCCAACACGGATTAATGGAATTCGCCGGGGATGCCACCCTAATGTACTATCTCATGGAAGAGGCACAAGAGGGTAAAAACGCCTTCTTGGAGAAACGAGACCCGGACTTCAAAAAATTCCCCAAATTCCCATGACAAGGAAATTCGCATCTTTTTAGTATCTTTGTTATCACAAGGGTTTTTCATAAAACACGATGCAACATAATTTCGACATAACAAACAACGGGGAAATCGTTGATGCACTTATAAAAGGAGATGAAGCAACTTTTGCCATGGTCTACAAAAGCTACTTCACCTCCTTAAGAAATTATGCCACCACCATCCTCTCGGATCAAGAAGCCGCTTATGAAATTGTTCAGAATCTTTTTGTCACCTTATGGGAAAACCGGAAAAAACTAGACCGGGAAAAATCTCTCCGCAACTATCTTCTTCGGGGAACTCACAATAATTCACTACGCTACCTCAAAACCCACTCCCTTCATCAACTGCATCACGAACAGATAAAACAGGAGACAAGCGAAGAAGAAGAAAATACCATCAACCATGATCCCCCGACAGATCCCGAAACCCTACTGGCTAACATCCTTAACGAGCTACCGGAAAGAAGTAAACAAGTGGTCATCATGAGCCATATCGAGAATAAAAAAAGTACTCAAATCGCCAAAGAACTGGGTATTTCTGCCCGGACCGTAGAAACGATTCTCTACCAGGCCATGAAAAAACTTCGGGCAAAAGCAAAAAAATAACATTTTCGAATACGTAGTTTCGAAAAGTCAAGTATTATATAAATAGATTAGATAGAAACACGCATGAAAACAAATGCAGGGAAATATTTGAAACGCCCCATCGGGGAGAACGAGGAAGAGTTACTGGAGGAAATATGGAACTCACTTCCCCCCGTGGAAAACGATGATCAAATGTTGGACGAAAACTATCGGAACGTGAAACAAAGAATACATAAACATACCTTCAGACGCCGTATCATCTACATTTCAAGTAGTGCAGCTGCGGTATGCTTATTTATACTTTTGCTATTCAGCCCCGAATCATCCGAAAAGTCTCCTGTATTTGCACAATTAAATGATATGGGCATATCTATCAGCGAACAAAAAGTTCAATTCATGATAGGAGATTCCATCGTGGCCAACCTGAACACGTCAGCCAGAATGAATGCCAACCCAAACGCGAAGACGACCTTACAATCCGCCACGGGTGAGGAAATTACCCTGCAAGAGGAGACCCCACTCAAGATATACGTCCCCGCAGGAAAGCGTTTCGATCTAGAACTGACGGACGGCACTCACGTGTGGTTAAATTCGGACACATGGTTCGAATACCCGGCAACATTCGCCTCTGCCAAAGAGAGACGGGTAAAAATCGAGGGAGAAGGCTTCTTCGACGTCAAACCGGATGCCGCAAAACCTTTTCACGTGGAAATCCCCGGAGGAGAATCCATTCGGGTATTGGGGACCAGTTTCAACGTTTCAGCTTACTCGGATAACGAAGAGAATATCACGACATTGGTTACCGGGAAAATTGAATACTCACTTCCCACACGAACTGAAGCCATCGCCCTCTTACCCAATGAACAAGTACGGGTAAACAAAACAACGAAAGGAGTCACGAAAAACGAGGTAAACACCTCCGAATTCGCCATGTGGAAAGAAGGAATCCTCTATTTCAACAATGAGAAATTACCCGCACTGGCAAAACAGCTTGCCCGAATGTACGGCATTGAAATAAAAGTAGCAGAAAAATACAACGATACTTGCTTCTCCGGTATGATCCGGTATGAAAGAGGTATTGATTATATCACGAAATTATTAACAACAACAAGTAATATAACGTGTAGCATTGAAAACGGTATCATTCATCTGAAGTAAAAACAAAGGAATAACATATTGAATATCTGACCGAGGACATTATCAAAACGTAATGCCGGGGGAATTGTATACTCAAAAAAATAACACCAAATACAAAACCTAACGATCAAATAAAATGAAAGAGAGAACATTACCGGACAAAAGTACCTAGAAAACAGTAGCAACATATTAGCGAAAAAATATCGAATGTAGATAATAACTCAAAAAAGGAAAGACTTTATCACGGATAAAGCCCTGAGATTTGTGACCCTAAAAAAAAGGTTTATCAAGCAAATAAACAACTAACAATCAATTAATAACAGTAACATAAATATCATGAAAGAAGACACTTCATCCAATCTTAGACAAGTAATTCCCTGGACCCAGTTCACGGGAAAAATGATCTTGCCTCTTTTCCTGATCATCGTATTTTGCAGCATGACCTACAATTCACATGCGCAGGAAACGCGTCTCAATCTTAAACTGGAAAATACGACCCTTCTGGATGCTATCAAACAAATCAGCACCATCACGGGAATGGAATTCTTTTATAATGCAGGACAGGTCAAAGCTTATGACAAACGCATCTCTAAGGAATTCACAAACGCCCCACTAACACAAGTACTGGAATTTTTGTTGGACAAAACACCTTTCACGTACAAACTGGAAGATAAAACGATCGTTATCGTACAACGTCCGGCACAAGCTAATACCCCCAAGATAAAACTTATCGAGCTAAAAGGTGTCGTGTTTGATAAAGATACCCGTGAACCCCTTCCCGGCGTAACTGTTATGATCGAAGGAAGTCAGCAGGGTACTGCAACCAACGCCAACGGAGAATTTATTTTCCCTATCGATTCGGGGAACTACAACATCATATTTTCTTTTATCGGTTACGAAAGATTAGTAAAAAAATTCAACGGTAACAACAGCGCGGAATTTCGGGAAATACAGCTTACCCCCGCCGTGGAAACCATCGAGGACGTCGTGGTAACCGGAATATACCGAAGAAAAAAAGAGAGTTTCACGGGATCGGCAAGCACGTACAAGGTGGAAGACTTGAAAGCCGCCGGTACACAAAATGTACTTCAAAGTATCAGAACGCTAGACCCCTCTTTCAAGATTAACGTCAATAACCAATTCGGCTCAGACCCGAACCGGTTGCCGGACGTGGAGATTCGAGGTAAGAGTAGTGTCATGGGATTAAAAGAAGAATACGGAACCGATCCGAACCAACCATTATTTATATTGGACGGATTCGAAACGGATCTACAGACCGTCATGGATTTGAACATGAACCGGGTAGCCTCCGTAACACTTTTAAAGGACGCCGCCTCCACAGCGATTTACGGTTCAAGAGCCGCCAACGGTGTATTGGTTATTGAAACGAAAGTTCCGGAAAAAGGAGTTCTTTCACTCTCGTACAAAGGAGATTTCAGCATAACCATGGCTGACCTATCGGACTATAACCTCATGAACGCACGGGAGAAACTGGAGTTTGAAACCAGAGCGGGAAGATACACCAGCACCACAAACGACCCGATGGACCAAATCACGCTGGACAATCTCAGAAACCAACGTTTACAAGACATCGAACGAGGCGTTAACACCTACTGGCTCAGCGAACCGATTCGCACGGGTTTCGTTCAGAAACACAACCTCTACGCCGAAGGAGGCGAGGAACGCATCAGATATGGTCTAGGCTTAAGTTACGGCAACACGCAAGGCGTCATGAAAGGCTCAGATCGTCAAACGATAAGCGGAAATATCGACTTGGTCTACCGCACAGGTAAATTCCAATTCAGCAATAAATTTATACTGGATTACATGAAAACGAATGACCCGGCCGTTCCTTTCTCGGAATACGCTCAAGCTAATCCTTATTTCAGGAAATACAATAGCGAAGGCGGCATCGACAAATATTTATACTACACGGAAGATCCGGAAGAATATTCCGTACCCAATCCCTTGTGGAACGCTCACTTGAATAATTACGACGTGCAAGATCAATTCGGATTCACGAATAATTTCATCCTCGAATGGTTTGCCACGAATGACCTGCGTGCAAGGGCCAAGTTCGGGATTACCAAGAACAATTCGACAGCCGAAGTACGTCTTTCCCCGCAACACAGTGATTTTGATGAGGTAAGCGACACAGAAAAAGGACTTTACACAAACGCTCAAACAAAAAATCTGAATTACGAAGGGGATGTTTCTGTCACCTATGGACACTTATTCGCAGGGAAACACATGGTAAATGCCGTGGCCGGATTCAATTTCAGTACCAAGGAAAATTCCCAAAACGGGTATAAGGCAATCGGATTTACAGAAGATGAATTTGACGCCCCGTCTTTTACCAACAGTTACCCGGCAGGGTCTAAACCGACTTACACGGAAAGCAAAACACGTGCTGCCAGTTTCTATATCAACGGGGGCTACGCTTATGACAATCGCTATCTATTCGATTTCAACTACCGCAGTGACGGAACTTCCGTGTTCGGAACAAACAACCGTTTCAGAAACACGTGGTCTGTCGGTTTAGGTTGGAATATCCACGCTGAAAAATTCATGGAGAATTGCGATTTCTTCCAACTATTAAAACTCAGAGGCTCGGTCGGAAACCCGGGGAACCAGAATTTCGCCTCTTATCAGGCATTCTCTACCTATGCTTTCACGCACTGGATGAGTAATATTTTCGGAACCGGAGTTATTCTTGAAGGATTGGGCAATCCCGATCTGGCATGGCAGGAAACCATCAATTATAGCCTGGGAACCGACATCACAATGTTCAACGAACGAGTGAATGTCACCTTGGATTTATACCGGAAAAAAACCGATCCACTAGTAGCAGCCATCACGACACCGAGTTCTATCGGGGTGAAAAGTGTCATGATGAACATGGGGCAATTAAAAACAGACGGTATTGAAGTTACGTTAAAAGTTTCTCCCATTTATCGCCCGCAAGATCGTTTCGTATGGAATATCAGTCTCAACGGGACACATGCCAAGTCAAAATATTCCAAAATCGGCAATAGCTTGCAATCCATGAACGAACAGAATCAGGCGAACCTGAACACTACTAGGTACTACGACGGTGGTAGCCCCACCGATATTTGGGCGGTAAGATCGGCAGGTATTGATCCGGCGACAGGTCAGGATTTGTTTATCAAGAAAGATGGTACTTACACTTTCACGTATGACAAGAATGATGAAGTCGTGGTCGGAAACACGGAACCGAAACTGGAAGGAGTACTCGGTACAACCCTTTACTACAAAGGTTTCTCGTTCGGATGTTACCTGCGTTATCAGCTAGGAGGTCAGGTTTTCAATAGCGCCCTTTACGAGAAGGTAGAAAATATCGACAGGGAAAGCATTAATTATAACCAAGATAAACGGGCTTTATACGACCGTTGGAGTACTCCGGGACAAGAGGCAAAATTCAAAAGAATTTCTCTTTTCCAAACAACTGAAACCTCTTCCCGTTTCGTGATGGACGAAAACACGCTAAGCGGAGAATCTTTCAACATTGGTTACGAGTTTACCCAACCTTTCATCAAGCATGTCGGTTTGTCTACATTGACCGTGCAAGCTAACATGAACGATATTTTCAGAGTTTCATCGGTAAAGAGCGAGCGAGGTATTGACTATCCTTTTGCACGCACGATGTCATTCTCTATATCTGCAACCTTTTAAACGGAAGAATTATGAAAAGAAAAATACAATTAATCACGCTTTTATGTTGCACCCTTGTTTTCGGGGCTTGCGACAGTTGGTTGGACGTGAAACCTTACGACCAGATAGCGGAAGAAGACCTGTTGAACTCGGAAACCGGTTTCCAGAAATTACTGAACGGCGTTTACATCGAGTTAAATGACGAGAACCTTTACGGAAGTACCCTCATGGTGGAAATGCTCGAACTCATGGGCGGAGCCTACAAGATCGGCGACGACCAAGGGAAATGGGGGAATTATATTGATTTAAACAGCTATAAATACAGCACTGAATACTGGCGGGGACGCTTGGATAAAGTTTGGGAAAAAGCTTACGCCCTGATCATGAACTGTAACAAGATTCTTGATAACATAGAAAACCGAGAATCACTCTTCACGGGTATCAACTATGACATTATCCGGGGAGAAGCCTTGGCTTTGCGTGCCATGTTGCACTTCGATATGTTACGCCTGTTCGGCCCGGTTTACATGAACAACCCGGAAAACGAGTGTATTCCCTACTATTTACACCAATCATCGAATGTAAACGATTTATTACCTGCAAACAAAGTCATGGAATATGTCATTCATGACTTGCAAGAAGCGGAGAAAGCGTTGGCAAATGACCCGATCATCACAAAAGGTACTTTAATGGAATCAGCCGGGAATGAATCCAATTTCCTGCGTTACCGGGCATTACGTATGAACTATTATGCGGTACAAGGGCTCATGGCACGAGTTTATCTCTATGCTGGGGATAAAACCAATGCATCCATCTACGCCAAAAAAGTGATCACGGCGGCAGAAGCGGGCACATTCCCATTCACGGAAAGAACGGAAGCCAAGAGTGACCGGATTTTCTCGTCAGAGGTCTTATTCGCCTTAACAAACACAAATCGGGTTCTATTATTCAAAAATTACCATGATCCCTCTCGTAATCCGGCGTTTATATTTACCATGGATGAAAAATTATTGAATTTCTTGTACTCTGCACCGGGTTCTTCCACCACAAGCGATATTCGTTTCGAGGCAAACTGGGAACAGGCCACACTTCCCGGATTGACAAGCGGCGCCCGGTATTTCTATAAATACAATGACATGAGTACCACCGGGCTAATCCAGAACACGATGATCCCCATGTTAAGATTGGGAGAGATGTATCTGATCGCCGCAGAAAGCGAATCGGAAACTCTGAATGACGGACTTCCATATATCAACACCTTAAGAAATAAACGAGGTATTTCGAACCTCGGTTCCCTAACGACAACCGAGCTTACTTACGAATACATGCGCGAATTATATGGAGAAGGACAATTGTTCTATTTCTATAAACGGACGTTTACAAACATCTTAAATAGAACGAACAATAGTGGAAGTAAACCTGCAGGTCAAGCGGCATCCACCCAAGTTTTCGTGGTGCCTTTACCCGACACAGAAATTAATAATCGACAATAACACGCGAATGATGAAAACAAGCAATATATTTATATGGATTATGCTCATTATAGGATTAACCGCTTGTTCGGAAGAAGAGGTTAATAACTATAGTGCAAATGAAGGAATCTATTTCAACCAACGCATAAGAGTAGGAAATATCCTGACAGACAGCACGAACTTCACGTTCGTGTACATCGAAGAATCACAGAACGAGGCCATAGTATCAATCCCGGTTCAGCTGGTCGGTAGGGCTACCGACGAAGCTCGCCCCGTAAACATCAAAGTTGTTGGAGGAAGTGCAAAGGAAGGGGATGATTTCGTGTTACCTGCCAATCCGGTATTACCCGCAGGAGCCAGTTCGTTCAACTATGAAATCACGCTGAAACGGACGACCGCATTGCAAGAAGAAGCGAAAACAATCGAGATCGCTATTGAAGAAAACGAACATTTCAAACCGATCATCACACACGAGATCACGGATATTCAAAGTGGCACAGATGTCTCTACTATGCGTCATAAAATCGAGTTCTCGGAACTATTCACCGAGGCTCCTGCCGCTTGGTACACGTATATATATCCATTTACCCCTCAACGCTTTTTCCTGACCTGCCGGGTGATGGACATCCCACGCTCAGACTTTAACGATTCATCAAAAATAACAAGTGCCCGCTTCCAATATTTAATATCAGAAATGATAAAATATGTAGCAGAACAATTGTTACTGGAGAATCCCGACCCGGAAATCTTTGACGAGAATGGAGATACCATCTTTTAATTACTATAAAAAGATAGACTATGAAACAGATATTATATAGAATAAAATCACTTTTTTTACTTGTTGCAATAGCAGGTGGAATTAGTGCTTGTGCGGACGATAAAGGCAATTATAATTACCACGATATTCCGGAAGTAAAAATTGAAGGTATCGGTAGTTCGATCCAAGCTTTGGCATACCAAAATTTGTCTATCCCCGTGCAACTAGATGGCTTGGAAGCCGATGAGGATCGATATGAATACGAATGGCTGGCCATCCGGCAATTCGAGGCGGAAGACGCAAATGACTCCGCAAGTGAAGTGTTAGCTACCACAAAAGAATTTAATGATATTATATCTTTACGTCCAGGTCCTTATAAATTGATTTACACGGTAAAGGACAAACACCTGAACGTGTTTTATCAACAACAAGCGAATCTTTCCGTCGTTACAACCACTTCCGAGGGCTGGGTCCTTCTGTGTTCCGAGAATGGTAATGTTCGCCTGGATATGATCTCAACTGTATTAGGAGAAGAGGTACATTCGAAGGATATGCTTGCCGATTCGGATATGCCTTTCAAGAAAGGGCCGTTGGCTCTCATTGCTCTTAGTCCCGAAAACACGGAAGATATGAGTTCTGTACAACAAGTAGATCCTACCTCCCCATTCTATTTGCTCACAGAAGAAGGAACTACCCGGCTACATAAAGATGCTTTCGAATGGAAAGAAGAATATCTCATGAAATACGAAATGGGAGATATGAATGATGCCAAACCTATGCATATCACATCAGCAGGCTATTACCGCATGATGGTAACACCAGAGGGGGTATTTAGCAGTAATTATAGTATGGGAGCAGGAGCATTATGGGAATCAAGATTAAATTATCTTCGTAATGACGATAACACGAAAGAATATATACAAATCGCACCATACGTGGGATGTAACATCACAAATCCGATGCAATTTGCCCCGGTATTTATGTTCTATGATTTAGACCACAAACAATTTGTTTATCATCCGGGAGGAATGTATGGGGGATTAACCGGAGATCAAACTGTAGGTTGCTTGAGCATGAACGACGATGAAGCCGGAGGCAATGCTTTTTCATTCCCGATGGGTTACAACTACGTTTACATGGAGAATAGTGGACGTAACTACTCCGAATCCGCCATGATGCCCGGTTTCTTCAATAATATCACGTTCACGATCTTGGAGAACAACGGAATTTATCACCTTTACGGAATTACATTAGACGACTATTATATGGCATTGATGGGAATGCCGGCATACACGAAAACCCATTACGCAAACCTCTCTAATTGCACTGATATAACACAAGCGGAACATTTTGCATTCAGCCCCTTAAACGATCAAATGTTTTATGCCGTAGATGGAAAAGTCTACCGGGTAAATCTGGACACGAGTACCCCTTCTTCCGAATTTCAGTTTGAAGTTCCGGGAGAAATCACTTGCCTGAAATTTTATCTATACAGGAATGCAGAAAATGCCAGACGTTCTTACGACCTGATCGTGGGCAGTGACAAGGGGGGTACTGACGGAGGTGAACTCAGAGTGTACGAGGCGGTTGATAACCTGGCACAAATAACCGATTATAAAGAATACCATTCCGGTTTCGGCAGAATCGTGGATATTATCTATAAAGAACCTCTAACTCAAGAATAAAAATGAAACACATTTTATTTATCATGTTCCTTCTATCCATCTTCAGTTGTACAAAACACAACGGGTACTCCCTCTCGGGGGAGGTACCCGAAGCTTGGGAAGGTAAACCCGTGTTCTTGATGCTTAATGACATAAATCAACCTTATGCCATTGACAGTACCCAAATATCAAACGGGAAATTCCTCTTGGAAGGAAAATTTGATATTCCCCGTTATTGCAGCGTACTCATTTACCTGGATCCCAATAACCGTTCGGATCGGAGTAAACTGGTCAATTTTTCGCTCTTTCTTGACAGTACGGCCGTGAAAGCGGTTTGCGACAATTCAGGAAAGGCTCCCGTGTTCAGCATTTCGGGAAGCAACACACAAGATGCTTTCCAAAATTATACAGATCAGATACAACCTCTTCAAGCCGATCGCAAAAAAACGTTCACTGCCTACACCCAAGCCTATTACTATGGTAACGACTTGACCAAAGCGATAGATCTGGCCAAACAAACGACAGCAAAGGCACGAAAAATACAAGATGCCCAAATAAAATATATCAAAGATCATCCCGAATCCGTGATTAGCTTACACGTCGCACAAGAACTCTGTAAAGGCAACTCATCACTTTCTCGGCAAGAGACGGAGCAACTGTTCACGGCACTCTCTCCCCGTTTACAAGAATCCGAAATGGGGAAATCACTGCGGGAAACAATACAACGTAAACAAATATTCATCGGACAACCTTTTCTGGATAAAGAACTTATCGCCCCCGATGGCAGCAGTAAAAAGATCTCCGATTTCGTAGAACCCGGACATATTACCCTGATCGAATTCTGGGCTTCATGGTGTCAGCCCTGCCGGGCAGAATTCCCCCACATCCGGAAAACATACGACAAATATCATCCGAAAGGATTTAATATCGTGAGTATCTCCATCGACTCGAAACGGGAAAACTGGCTCACGGCCTTAAAGGAGGAAAACTTATCCTGGGGCCAACTACTCGACCGGAGAACACCCCCGGGAGAATCTGCATTCAAAGCATATAACTTGACGGGCGTTCCTTCCTCCATTCTCGTGGATGCTCAAGGAAATATTCTTAGCATAAACGCACGAGGCGGGTGGCTTGATGCCGCAATGCAAGAAATATATGATTAATAATTAATATCATCGAAATGAGAAATCTTATATTTATCATCTTATTCTTTATCGCTAACGCTTGTTCGAATTCACAAAAAAACAAGGACGATATTGTTGTCAATTTCAACGTTCAGAACCCGACTTACTCCAAAGTCGCCATTGTTCAAAGCCCGGAATTAATCGACGAAATCGAACTGGACAAGAACGGTAAGGCCACCTGTACCTTACAAGGCGATTTAATATATGCCCGCTTGTTCTATGGCGAAGAGTCCAAGAATGTCTTTTTTCAAAAAGGGGACCAACTTACTATCTCCTTCGATGCCGGTAAATTCAAGGACGAGATTCGATTCGAAGGCAAAAACGCCCCGGTCAATGACTACCTCAACGCGATCACATACACGGAAATCGCTCCGGATGAATACGGTCGCCCGCTAGACGAGCTAATCACACTTGTTCAACAAAAAACAGACGAGGCAATCAAATTATTACAAGCCAGGAAACTAGAAACCGTAAATCCCGATTTCGTTACCTGGGAAAAAGGACGTATAAAATACATGTATGCCTTCAATATACTCATGCATCCCATGGGATATGCCTACTTGACACAAGACACAAGCTATCAGCCGGGACCGGAATATTACAATATGTTAAGCCAACTCATACAAGGAGACGAACAGCTTGTTCATCTCCCGTTATACAGGGAATTTGTTGCGGAAGCGGCAATCCTCCTTGCCTCTCCGGGAAAACGGATACCGAACCTTTACGACAGATGCGTGAGTCAAATGAAATATCTTGCCGAAAACATCCAGAACGAAAAGGTAAAACAGGTCATTCTGAACGATATTGCCATGAAATACGTGAAGAAAAATGGAATTCGCAACATTACCGATCTGGAAAATATCTATAACGCTTACGTCACCGATCCCGATCTACGAGCCGCATATAAAGAGATTCGTGATCAATGGGATCTCACATCGGTCGGACGCCCATCTCCTGACTTTAAAGGACAGGATATTAACGGGAAAACTTTATCCTTGAAAGACTTCAACGGGAAATACCTGTACATCGACGTTTGGGCAACCTGGTGCGGTCCCTGCAAAAAAGAAATCCCGTTCCTGAAAGAACTGGAGAAGAAATTCGAAGGAAAAAACATCACGTTCCTAAGTCTTTCCACCGATCAGAACAAAACAGACTGGGAAAACATGGTTAAATCCGGAGAACTCTCCGGCACCCAACTTCTAATCGGGCGAGGCAGTCAATTCCAGAAAGATTATAATATAAATGGAATTCCTCATTTTATACTACTCGACCCGGAAGGAAAAATCGTTAACGCCAGCATGATCCGTCCTTCCTCACCGGACATCGAAAAAGTTTTAAATGCCTTACCCGGCATTTAATATACAAATCAAGGAGTTTTAAATAAAACTCCTTGATTTCATTTACAGAATACCTTACTTTTGCTTGTACTAAAAAATAAACTATGCTACAAGCAACATATTCAAAATATAACCTACACTTCAAGCAACCGGCAGGAACTTCACGAGGGATTCTCACGGAAAAAGAAACTTGGTTTATCAAAGTTTGGGAGTCGGAACAACCCGAAATATACGGACTGGGAGAGTGTGCTTTGTTTCGGGGATTAAGTGCAGATGACCGTCCGGAATTCGAGAAAATATTAAAAGAAACCTGCGAAGGTTTCAGCAACCTACGTGACATCCGCTACTTGCGAGATTGGAGTTCTATCCAATTCGGCTTGGATACCGCTCTAGCGGATTTAAAGCATGGTGGTAAACGCATCATTTACCCCACCCCTTTCACCGAAGGACAAACAGATATCGAAATCAACGGTTTGATCTGGATGGGTTCCAAAGATTCCATGCGCCAACAGATTATCAAAAAGTTGGATGCCGGATTCCATTGCATTAAATTGAAGATAGGAGCTATCGATTTCGAGGCAGAGCTCGACCTGTTACGCATGATTCGGTCACAATTCAGCAAAGAGCTAATAGAACTCCGGGTTGATGCCAACGGAGCTTTCTCCCCGAAAGATGCACCCCGCAAACTGGAACAATTGGCTCAATATGATATTCACTCTATCGAACAGCCCATCCGTCAAGGACAATGGGAAGAAATGTCTCGTCTATGCCGAAATACCCCTATCCCGATTGCCCTAGATGAAGAATTGATCGGAATCGAAGGATTAAACAAAGACAAGTTACTTGATACGATTCGCCCCCAATACGTCGTAATAAAACCATCTCTTTTAGGCAGTTTTTCGGGTTCATGGGAATGGATTGCCCGTTCCCGAGAACGTAACATCGGCTGGTGGATTACTTCCGCACTGGAATCCAATATCGGGTTGAATGCCATCGCACAATGGACGGCTTATATTTTGGAGTGTCACCCCACGGATATGCCTCAAGGATTGGGAACGGGGCAACTCTACACGAATAATATCCCTTCACCCTTGGAGCAAACCGGCTCGACCATCCGGTACAACCCACAGGCAAGTTGGAATTTATCTCCCATTTCGTTTTAAAAGCCATGAACATCAGACTAAACGGTAAACGGTACACGGATTTAAACATGCTCACGGGAAATATCGACCCGGAAGTCATCGCCTTTTTACAGGAATGGTATAACGAAAAAGAAGAAGTTATCGGGCATACTTCCGGTTCCACGGGGAAACCGAAAGAAATCCGGTTACTGAAAAAAGACATGATCGCGTCCGCTAGACTAACAAACGAATATTTCCACATAGGTCCTCAATCCCGCTTGTTACTTTGTCTCTCCCCGACTTATATCGCAGGGAAAATGATGATCGTCCGCACCATCCTCTCGGAAGCCGACCTGATCACGATAAAACCGACCTCTTCTCCCCTGCAAAACATCGAGGGCGACATTGACTTTGCCGCCATGGTTCCCATGCAAGTTGAAACCACCTTGGTCAACCCGGAAACTCGTTCCCGATTCGCTCGCATCAAGCAAGTGATCATTGGCGGGGCAGCCGTTTCCCCCACGTTAGAACAACGTCTTCAAGAGCTGCCGACAAGATGTTATGGCACTTATGGCATGACTGAAACCGTTTCGCATATTGCCCTGCGGGAAATCAATAGCGAAAGAAAATCCCCCGCCTATTTTGCCCTGGGAAAAGTGTCCTTCTCCACGGACGAAAGAGGATGCCTGGTCATCAACACCCCGCATCTCCAACAACAGAGATTCATCACGAACGATATTGTCCAGCTTGTTGACACCACTCATTTCGAATGGTTGGGACGCCATGATAACGTGATCAATTCCGGTGGAGTAAAACTATTCCCGGAAAGCATAGAAGCCCGTATCGCCTCTTTTCTAAGCCAACGTTTCTTTATCACGGCTGAAGACGACAATCGGCTAGGACAAAAAGCCGTGCTTGTCATAGAATCGCTCCCCTGGGACGAGGCCGAATGTCAGCAATTGCTATCCCGACTTAAATCCTGTTTATCTCCTTACGAAGTTCCCAAGAACATATATTTTCAAGAACATTTCACGGAAACCTATTCCGGCAAAATTGTACGAAAAATAAAATAAACACGTACCGATGAATCATTTACTTTCTTATCTTTGCCCCCGTTTAAAACGTTTGCAATGGATTACAAGGAAGTTATTGACAACATATATAACGAGGTAAAACCCCTCTTCGGACAAGGTAAAGTAGCTGATTACATCCCTGCCTTGGCAAATATCAACCCGCGCCAATACGGGATTGCCATAGCCACTCTCGACGGTCAGATCGTCGGCACGGGAGACTACCAAACCAAATTTTCCATCCAAAGTATTTCGAAAGTCTTTACTCTCGCCATGGTCGTTCGCCATATGGGGGGAGACCTGTGGAAATACGTGGGCCGGGAACCTTCTGGAACCCCGTTTAACTCGCTGGTTCAGTTGGAACACGAACAGGGAATCCCGCGTAATCCGTTTATCAACGCCGGGGCTCTCGTGGTTACGGATAAAGTGATGAACCTTTACCACCGACCGAAAGAAGCCATCCTGCAATTCGTGAGAAGCGTGGCCGGAAACGACGACATTTACTATGATAAGACGGTGGCCCAATCCGAATTTGAACACGCTAGCCGGAATCAAGCCCTGGGACATTTCATGAAAAGTTTCGGTAACATCGACAACGACGTGGACTCGCTGATCGACGTGTACTGCAATCAATGCAGTATCGCCATGACGTGCGAGGATCTTGCAAAATCATTTCTGTTTCTGGCCAACCACGGGATCAACCCGCACAACAACGAGAATATACTCACCGTGAGCCGCTCGAAACGCCTCAGCGCGCTCATGCTGACCTGTGGTTTCTACGACGAATCCGGGGAGTTCGCTTTCCGTGTAGGAATGCCGGGGAAAAGCGGTGTCGGAGGAGGCGTGGTAGCCATCATCCCGGGCAAACTCAGTATCGCCGTGTGGAGTCCCGAACTGAATGAACACGGGAACTCGTACATGGGTATCGAAACGCTCGAACGGTTTACCACGAACATCGGGATCTCTATTTTTTAACAAGACCTCACCTTGCTAAAAGTTACAAGTTGCAGGTTTACCAGTTACAAGTTCAAAAACACAATGAGAAAAATAATATTTTTACTGGTAACGCAGTTTGTACTTTTTTCATGTCAGAAAAGCAAAGTCATGGAAGGGCAGGAGATACAAATCCCGCTTGAATGTAACACTTCCGAGGAATTTTCCATACACCACTTGCACCTGTTTGCCATTGACCGGGATAATCGTATCGCCCGTCATGAAACGTTTACATCATCGGACATTCATGAAAACACTCTTCACGCTACTCTCCCTCTGGGCAGATACAGATTAGCCCTCGTGGCCAACGCTCCCAAGGGAAACATGGTTATTCCGGAAACCGGAGAAACACTTGAAAACTTGTTCCTTTGCCTACCACATGAAGAAAACACTTACCAAGAGGCCAGCGACATCTCCACGGCTCTACAAAGTGTCAGTATCACGGAAAATAAAAATGCCCTTCCCCCGATCCGGCTCTTCCGGAGAACGGGAACATTACAGGTTTCTCTCCACGCAATTCCAAAGGAAATATCCAACCTAAACCTAGAATTGTCTTTCATCCCGTCCTCTGTCAGTTTTTCCGGATCAACCACTAACACCTTCGGCACGATCACGAAACCCGTGGATCATCAAGGAAAAGTAATGATTCGGACCTTCCCCGCCAAAAAGGGGGAAACCACACTTTCTGTTACCTACGATGAAGACAACACGTCAAAGCGAAAAATTATCCCCTTCTCGATAGCTATCGACACGAATCAAACCATTCACGTGGAATGTAATTTCCCGGAATTAACCGAAGGCGGGATACAAGGAAATGGGGAAAGCTTATTACGGAACGGGAATTTCGAGGAATGGAGTAACCCGGCAAAAGAACCCGACCATTGGCATTTTTATAAAGACGGGAAAGACAGTATCGCCCTCAAGATCACGAGCTCCCAAGCCCGTTCCGGACAAGCGGCCTACCTACAAGGTAAAACTTACCTGTACCAAGATGTAGAAATTGAAACCGGCAAACGCTACGAGATAAAAATGCACGTGAATGCCCCTTCTCCCTCTTTTCCGTGGAAATATTACTGTTACTGGCGTAAAACCAAAAGCACAGCACTCCCGGCAGAACACAACAAGCCCATACAAGCCCAGAGTTACCTGAAACAAACGAACGGCTGGATCAACGTGTTCAACGGCAAATCATTCACCGCTCCGGAAGGAGCTAAACTTTTACGGGTAGAAATCCGTACCTATGGCAAAAAGATCACCCCCGAAGAGGGAATATATATTGATGATTTCAGTGTAGAACTCGTGGAATGAAACTCATTCTCAACACAAAATCGCTGAATTCCTTTTTTGTTTTAAGTAGAAAAACTAAATTCGCGTTTCAAATTGTTATATAAATAAGATTCACATCATATGGGAAGAGCGTTCGAATACCGTAAAGCACGGAAGCTAAAGAGATGGGGCAATATGGCCCGTACGTTTACCAGAATAGGAAAAGAGATTGATATTGCCGTAAAAGCCGGCGGTCCGGACCCAGCGAATAACACGCGTTTACGTATACTTATCCAAAACGCCAAGGCTGAAAATATGCCGAAGGAGAACGTCGAAAGAGCTATCAAACGCGCCGTTTCAAAAGATACTTCTGATTACAAGGAGATCGTTTACGAGGGATACGGTCCTTTCGGTATCGCCATCGTGGTAGAAACCGCAACAGACAATAACACCCGTACCGTTGCTAACGTACGTCATTGCTTCAATAAATACGGCGGTTCTTTAGGAACAACCGGTAGCCTCGATTTCTTGTTCGATCGGAAATGCGTGTTCAAAATTACCCGCCCGGAGAACTTTGACCTAGAAGAATTTGAATTGGAAATGATTGACTACGGTGCCGACGAAATCTTCGAGGACGAAGAAAATCACGTGATCATCTACGGTTCATTCGAAGCGTTCGGGGCTATTCAAAAATATTTGGAAGATAACCACTACGAAATGGTCAGCGGAGAATTCGAGCGTATCCCTCTTGATACAAAAGAATTAACCGACGAACAAAGAGAAACCGTGGACAAATTGCTGGAGAAATTAGAAGAAGATGATGATGTAACTAACGTTTATCACAACATTAAAGAATAATTTTCTTGCAGATTAAAAAATATTGTTGCATATTTGCACCCGCAAAACGGTTAAAAGCCCTTGCAACAAGGAAGACTTCGTAGCTCAGCTGGTAGAGCAATTGACTCTTAATCAGCTTTTATGATAAAGAAAGCACTAAAAATCAAGCACTTACAAAAGTAGGTGCTTCTTTTTTTATCCATTTTTAGGCAGATTTTCACCCCCAGTTAAACCATGAGTTAAACCAAGAGTTAAACCGAAATCTATCATGAGTACAGGAATTAACATCTTGTGTTACAAATCAAAAACACTTGCAAATGGGGAACACCCTTTAATGCTTAGAGTATGTAAAGATGGTAAAAAGAAATACATCAGTTTAGGTCTATCAATTGCAGAACAATATTGGGATTTCACAAAAAACAAACCAAAACTCAATTGTCCCAATAAAGAGTACATAGAAACCCTCATAGCAAATAAAACCAAAGAATTTAATGAAAAGGTTATTGAATTCAAATCTGAGGACAAAGAATTTACAGCAAGAACTCTCATTGAAAAGGTTTCCAAACCAACAAAGAAAAAGACTGTTGGAGAATTCTTTTTGGAACAAATAGAACAACTCCAAATAGCCAAAAGAACAGGATATGCAAAATCCCATTACCATGTTTACAATTCCTTGATGAAATTTAATGGCCATCTTGATATTTATTTCTCTGATATTGATATTCTTTGGCTAAAAAAATATGAGGAATGGCAAAGAGCGAATGGAGATGCAGAGAACTCTATTGGAATAAGATTCAGAACATTAAGAGTTGTCTATAATCATGCAATTGAAGAAAACCTTGTTAAAGAGGAATACTACCCATTCCGTAAATTCAAAATTTCAAGACTACATGAAGTTACAGCTAAAAGAGCAATTGTAAAAGAAGAAGTGATGCAAATTATCAACTATAATTATACCGGCAAAGACTTATATATTCATTTAGCCATTGATTTATTTTCATTCTCTTATTTCATGGGAGGCATCAATTTCATTGATATGGCTTACCTTACCCATGAAAACATAATAGATTCTCGATTAATTTACAGAAGAAAGAAAACAAGGAAACTCATTAAACTTCCTTTACTCCCCAAAGCCTCTGAAATTATCGACAAATACAAAACTGAAGGTAGTCCTTTTCTCTTCCCCATTTTATCAACATTCCATCAAACAGAAATTCAACAAAGAAATAGAATTCATAAAACAATTGTTAAAGTAAATCGGCGATTAAAAAACATTGGTAAAGAACTTGGGATAGATAAGAAATTGACAACCTATGTTGCTAGACACTCTCATGCAACCACATTAAAAAGAGCTGGTGTAAGCACATCTATCATCAGTGAGGCATTGGGACATAGTTCTGAAAAAGTAACCCAAATTTACTTGGATAGCTTTGAAAATACCCAAATGAGTAATGCAATGCAAAACCTTTTATAGTCACAAAGTCCTGTTTCCAGCTTGGATTCAGGACTTTTTTTTCTCTTTCCTTGTATAATTAATCAAATTCTGTCCCTATCTTTGAAAACAAAAAGCATCATGGAAAGCGTGGATCAAAAAGATGAGCAATATCTAGGCTATCAATTTAACGGTGGGGATTTAAAAGAGATACTCCCAGTAATGCAAAAACATTTTTCATTCACTCTCCTTGAAATAAATGGTATGCTGGACTGGTGCAACAAGAAACTATATAACAATCAAGCCACAGAAACCACCGTTGATGAAAAAGGAATGCATCATTCACGTTTCAATCCAAAGAAATTTTTCATTGAAGAGAACCATCCAATCACTATTGTCTACCCAGAATCACTGGCTAAAAAGATACAGGAATTCTTTGATGATGAATCCAATTTAATCAAGGATGAGAAACAGAAGATCATCCTGTGGATAATGTTTTACGTTTACAGTGAATCTATCATTGAACCAGATTATTCAGAATGCTGGGACTACAATTACAGGATTTTCTATGAATTTGTGAGACCAGATATGCTGGCTCTATATAAATTCCTGCATGATAATCATAAAAATTTCTCTTCCGATCAACAAGAGTACAAAGACTCTCCAAAATATAGAATGGAAGGGGCATGGTCTGATCCATATAAAAATATAACACTTTCTTATGGAAAACATTCCCTTACATTGAACAACATGAATAACTGGTTTCTCACCCACCTCACAGAGTACATCAGCCAGTATTTAAAAGAGGATAATATCAAAGATGTTGAATTTGAATTGAGGGAATATAAAAACAAAGTGGGAGCAAAACCTGATCATGACTTCCACAGGATAGTAACCCAGTTGTACCACTTCTTGCAGGATGAAACTCCTTACCATGATCCGGATGGGAAAACAACTGATAAAATCTGCACTTTCATCACCAAATTTTTGGAGGTTCTGGGATTCCTTACCATAGTCCCGGATGATGATGAATTTAATATTAAAAAAGAAGAGAAGAAAAGGAGCAAGATTCTCTCGACTTGGGTCAACAACATTCGCACTAACATCAAGTACAATCTAGAGAGAGAAAAAGAGAGAGGGGCATATAAAAGCAAGAAACAAGAATTTTTTGAAAAAGCCTCTATTCAACCAGAATCTAATGAAGAAGAAGAAGGGAAGACATTAATGGAGATATGGAATCCCAAGTACTGGTAAAAATTTAAGCCATGAAACTCTCTTAACTATCTGGTTTCTACTACATAGAAAATTCACCCCTATCTTCTGGAATTACATTTTTTCCTGCCAAAATCCATTGCCATACTTTTGCACTGTAATCAACATCATAAAGTTGGTTACGGTGTTCTTTAGCTATTGAACAAAATGATGAATGTAAGGTTGAGAGGATTCCCGTCTCACAAGGTGGGACACTCCAATATAAAAGAAAAAATGGAGAATTTGGAAACTTCACCCCCGAAACTCATCACCCCCAGAAAGGATGAAATGGCCAATTATTCGGAATGGGGATTATTGTTAAACAATTAATTTTCAATACTATGTTAGAAAATAATAATAAAATCGTTGGTAATAACCAACAAACAGAGAGTGAGGCAAAATTAGTAAGTAACACTTTAAATCCAGAAAGCATGGAAGACAAGGATACACTCAAAAGAGAATTGGAGGGTAATAACATGGAAATAAATAATTTAAAAAATAGCACTATGAAAATTTCATTGGAAGAATTAATTAATGAGCTTGACTTATCAGCTACAATCAAGAGTCTATATGAAGAACTCAAAAAAGCAAAAGAAAAATTGGCGCAAGCCAAAGAGGAGAGGAAAAAAAACGCACTGAGAAAAGTTGCGCGAGCCAAAAAGGCTCTAAAAGAAGAATTACAAAAAAATCTTCTCCCCACTCCTATTGAAAAATGGAAACCAAAAGAAGAAGAGGGGAAATTAGTAATCGAAAGAAAGATAGAAATGGTCATACTAGGGTATGCTCCCTCTATAATCAACTTATCCACAACTAATGACAAGCTGGCAATGGATATTGTGAATGATGATCTACTAGAAAAAGATTCAACAAAATATCTAGCAACAGCGGATATTTTCTATCAAGAAAATATCGAATTAAGAGATCTTAACGGGAATATCATTCCCGCAAACACGGCAGATGTTTGCTATATGCTTGGAAGTGTAAAAGATCAAAGAATTATTCAAGCTATACACAAATTAAATATCGATGCTCTAGTTGAGGGGACTGATTTAAGAATCATCAAAAACATACAAAAAAGAGAATTTACCTCTATAAAAGAGCTTGCTAAATATTGCAGTACCAATACACTACTGGACAGAAGTTTAAAGGGCAAGGAAAAATTATCCTTGGCAGTTTTAGCCACAGAAGATGAATTCATCAAAAAAATTAGTGAAACTTGTGCGTCGGAAAAAATGCCAGCAAGTACAGCTATAAAGTACTATAATCTTGGAAAAAGATTTACAAACACAGAACTATGCAATGCAGCTAGAGGAATCCTCACAGGGGAATTCAAATATGATTTATCTTGTGGAGACAAGATAATAGCAGTTTTGCATGAATTAAATTTTGGAGAAGAGATCAAGAAAAGGTACATTATAGATGCTTTTGCAAGTTTCACAAACCTCCAAAATGAAAAAGAAGAACCGTATGGTTTTCACACTGCATTAGAAGCTCTAAGAGCTTTTAATACCTCTGATATAAAGATAATACAAGCAACTAAAACAGATAAAGTAAACCTAATAGTTTCAAGGCTGACAGCAAGAATTCCAAAAGAAGAAATGAAAGCTTAGAATTATCAAAAGGGGACTGGCTCAACTCCTAGTCCCTTTTATCTAAATCATAATACAATGCCCTTGTTTATCTCAAAAAACAAGGTGGGGAATTATTATCCATGAATGACCTTTCAGGGAGTTATTCAAGGTTGGATCACTATTATTTCATATCTACCCCCACCTGTCAACAAGGCAAACAAGGGGAATCATCCTTTAGCCTGTTAAATCATCAAACCTCTATAATCACACCATCCAAAAAACAATAAAACCTATCCTCCTCTCATTTCTTAATAAATGTAAAATTTTTCCTGCACTTCACTTGGAAATGTTGTGAAGGTTATATATCTTTGTAACATAATTAAAGGATGTTTCACATCCTTCCTAGATACCATTTTACAGGGCAAATTTCCATTTCTACCTGTAAATAACACCATCCAGATAGATTATATCAAAATAGATAAACCTTTACATACAGGCTTATAATGTGTTAAAAATAACTCACGAGAAGTGATGTTTACCTTCAACACTTCAACCTGTTTTATATAGTAAAAATAACAATCGAAGTGTTGAAGGAAAATTAAGAATTAACTAAATCTTAGAATTTTATGGAATGTAAAAAGTTTACATTCAAGGAAAAGTTATCAGAAACAAGGTTTCTTGATGACTTGGATTTTAATGAAGAGTTTAAAATCTACGTGGATTGTCCAACAAGTGGTGGGAAATCCTATTACATTCTCAATTATCTAAAAGAGAGGGAGATAAAAGCTGTTTTTGTTGTTGATACCATTAACTTGGCAAAACAACTATCAGCTCAGTACCAGATACCATATTACACGGCAGATCATAGAGAAGATTTCAATTCAAGTTTGATCATCACCATACAGCACCATATCCCTAAATTTGAAAGCAGGGAGACCGTGATTATTGATGAGGCTCACACTCTAGTCACACAAATTGGCTGGAAAGGGAGTACTATCGAAGAAGTGATGACTTCTCTAGAATTTTACAAGAGGATCATATTCCTCTCTGGCACACCTGTCACCAGTGATGATAATATATTTAAAGGGATGCAGGTGCTAAAAGCAAGGAAAGAGATTCCAGACAAAAGAGAGCTAGGGTTTGTCCCCTATAAAGATTTAGCAGGTGGGATTATTGAATTATGCTTGTTTGCAAGGAGGAACAACAAGATCCCTGTTATTTCTTTACTTGATAAATCCACTCTACTCCCCGAGGTTATAGAAGAATTGAAGAAGAGGGGGATTGAAAGAATTGCCGCTATTAATTCAGAAACAAAGGTTATCAAGAAAGAAGGGCAAAAGGTAGAGGAAGAGGATAAATTAATTGTCAAGGACATGGGAGCTGAAAGTGAAGGGGATAAAACCGATTACCTCTCCCAGCTAGTTAATGAATGCAGGATTGATGCAGAGGTGATCTTCACCACTTACACTCAAGGATATTCATTACTGGGAAAGAATTATTTCCTTGTTATCGCACCGGGGAAGAATAGACATACCTATGTTGACATTGTGCAAATGATGAACAGGTTTAGAGAGGACACTAGTGTTACATCTCTCATCCTCACCAATGCCACATGGGTAAAAGAAGAGGATAGTGGGATATACAATTTCCCTTCTATTTTTGATTTTCTAAAAGACCAGCTAACAACTGGTGCCAAAAAAAGGATGGAGGAACTGGTGAAAATAACTAAAAGCACTAGGAAATTAAAAAGGCAGCTAAAATTACAAGCTAATGAATTTGACCAGTACATAAATGTGACCAGAGAGATTGATCACCAAGGAATAGCTTTTAGCGCTTTCAAGAAGATTAACTATACTATTTATGAACAATTACACAGGATGAATAAAGTCCTGCAATATTACAATATCACCCTATGCAATTCTGGACTTGAATCCAAACTAGTACTAGATTGTGATAATGAAGAGAACAAGGAAAATAATAATGATAATAACAAAATTGATCATGACATGAAAAAACAAGAAACATTGAAAGCTATTGATTTGTTTTACAAGTCAAAACAACACGAGACAACTACCTTCATGGGCAAAGAGTACTCTCATCCAGTCTTGGGGGTGAAGATCGACAAGGATTCCCTGCAATATACCGTGGAAAGAACTTATAAAGAACTACTTACCCTAGGTTTACAGGATGAAGAGATTAGAGAATTGCAGGAACAACACCTGCACAACACTAAAAAGATGAATCAAGTGATCGCTTGCAAGAAGATCAGGCATAGCACTGATCCCACCTTGATCACCTTCAGAACCCTCCTACTCTCAGAGTTTAAAGTGGGTGAAAGGTTAACTGGTGATGAGATCACTGAAAGGATGAACAAGTTACTTGTTAGAAACAGGATGGAAAAGATGTTACATAATAATGCTGTCCAATATTTTAGATTGTTGTTTCACACTAAAGAGTATAACAATCATGGAAGAAGTTACGAGATTATTGAAACCTTCTAACTACTTCCAATCAATGAAAATCTTGTAAACCATCCAGATGAAAAAGCCACTGGAACAGGTGAATTTCTTTACCCCCTGTTTTGGAACATTATAGAGATACAGGTAAAATCATCTATTCCATGTAAAATAAACACCACAAGCAAGCATTAGCTAGATAAAAGAAGTGAAGGTTACAGCTATATTTAATAACTGGTAGCTCTTCACTCTTTCCCTCTCCCTACACTTCTACATGATTATTACTTTAAAAATAACAGTTTGAAATGTTGGGAGAGAATTATCATTTACTACAAACTTAAAACAAAACAACATGAAGAAAAAAGAAAAAAAAGAGAAGGAGCAATCTCCAAGTTTCGTTCCATTTAAAATAACGGAACATTACAATCATTCAACTGATATTGAATACCTCAATCATGATCTACTTCGAGAAGGTTCTGCGAGGTTATGGCAGCATTTACAAGAACTGGCAAGGAGTGGGAAACTGGATACAATTCTAGTTGATATTTAATTCATCAAGCAATCACTGCAAAGTGGTTGCTTTTTTTATACCCATGCTACACTTCTGGTAAATAAGCCTTATCCTTCTTTACCCCTCTGGTACCCACCTCTCCCATCCTTTTCCTTCTAGAATGATGATGATAAAAATTAAAAAGGAAACATTCATTCCCCCTCATACACTTTGATTGATATATATACTATAATATATACCATTGAAGTGTTGGGAGAGGATGATTGATTAGCTTGTTATTTTTATAAAGATGGTACAAGTAGAAAATTTATCAAGCTAGATGAGTGATTAGACTATTCAACCTCACATCCCCCGGTATGACCTTAATTAAAAACAAAATAGAAGTGGGTAACTTGTAATGAAACTTCATTCATGTTACCCACTTCTATTTAAAACCAGTTTCTCATCAATTAAATTTATGATCATGAATGAAAAGAATCTATCATCACCAGTTATCAATGAAACTAGAACAGGAGAAGATTATAATGATCTAACACTATTACCAGAGGTGGAGATTAAATACAAGCCAGAGGTTAAACCCAAGGATAGACCAAGGGTCACGATGGCGATGGAGGCATATAAACTCATCAGACCCTTTTTTGAAGGTTGTTTATATCACCATGAAGAGGCATGGGTGATGCTATTAAATACAAGCTGTAAAGTGTTAGGTGTCGCAAGATTGAGTGTCGGGAATCAAGAGCATACTATTATAGACCCAAGAACCACCTTGCAATTGATGATAAAGACCAATGCAGTCAATCTAATTATATTCCATAACCACCCAAGCCAGAGTTTAGCTTTCAGCCCAGAGGATATAAAAATAACCAAGAACATGATGGAGGCTTGCAAGCTGTTAAACATGAATTGTCTGGATCATATCATTGTCGGGGAAGATGGTTATTCCAGCTATTCAGAGGAAGGTTACTAGAGGGAATAATTATATTCAAGATAGATGAGAGATAAGAAATTTGAAAGGAATTTAAAATGGTACATGGTGATGTTTTTGATCACTTTCATTGGTTACATCATTGCCTTGTTCACCATCTATCCCAGATCAGCAATAGTGGAATCTTGTGCTGTTTTTATCTTTTTTATAATCCTGTTACTATCCAAGAGAGGGTAAGGATTTTCACCTCTTTGGTTGTTTATACTGGATATACAGCCAGAGAGGTGAATTGTAGAATGGTTATATATTAAGAGGAAGAGGAAGTTATTCACATTGAAATTTAATACTTTTGCCATACAGCCACCCCTGTTGAGCGTTTGTAGAATGCTAATTATTATTTACATTTGTGGTGTCCTTTGGAGTGATCTAGAGGGCAGACATATTAATAAGAAGTGTTTGGTTTTATCCTTATCTTTAAAATCGCCAAATTTAAAAGACTAAAGGGATAAACGGTACAAACGCTCATGCTTGCCATATATAATTCTAAATATATACTGGTCTAGTGTGGGGTGGCTGTTTATTTTTAGTCAGGTGTTTGGCGATACCTAAAGATAGATAAACTAGCAATCTCCACACTTCTTTATTTATATTAATTACCCTTGGGGGATTGGGGTAAATAATATCCAGTTGTATGCAAAAGGCGCATGACATTTTTGAAGTCCAGCTTTCTTGGAAAGGGATAAAAAAATTGGAAGAAACCAAACAAAAGCTCCATGATTTTTTGGTGTCCCAAGGTTGGCTATTCAATTCCATTGGAGACTTTTTTGTTAAAAACAATAAAGTGATAGAACTCCAACCCAAACTATCTTCTAGTTCTATATTTCAATTCCAAATTGGTAATGAGAACTATCCTATTAAAGAATTTGAAAAGATGAAAGAATTGTTACTACAAATGATCCAATGCAAGGATATTGAATATTTAGAAATTCAAGATATAAACCTAAAAGAAAGTGAAGAAGAGTTCAAAAATTTTCTGCATGAACAATCGCTTACTTACGATAAAGGGGAATGGCATACTTTAAAATAATAGAACATTTATATTATTCTTAATATCAATTATTTACAAACTTTAAATTTAACACTATGAAAAAGATTTTTACTTTATTAGTTATGGTTGCTTTAGCAGCTTGTTGGACATCATGCTCTGATGATGATAATGATGATAATACTAATTGGCAAGAAATTAAAGCGACTTTGGAAATTACTGATGCAACCTTAGCAAGTGCATTTGATTGTATGGAAGATGAAAAAGATGCTTATACAACTTGTAAAATAATCATAGATTGGGGAGATGGAACAATAGACGAATCTCCAAAACATTATTACTCGCAAAAAGGGATTTATTATGTGACTATTAAAGTCAAAAAAATAAAAAAATTGAATATAAGTTATTCTCAAGTTACTTCATTAAATCTAAGTGAAGCTACAGAATTAACAACATTATGGTGTCTAAACTGCAAATTAACCTCTTTGGATTTAAGCAAAAATATAAAATTAACAACATTAGGTTGTGGTAACAATAAACTAACTTCCTTGGATTTAAGTAGAAATATAAAATTAACAGAATTGGAATGTTACAACAATCAGCTAGTGTCTTTAGATTTGAGTAAAAACACAGAATTAACAAAATTAATCAGTTCTAGTAATCAACTAAGTTCATTAGATTTGAGCAAGAATATAAAATTATATTCATTAGATTGTTCTAGTAATCAACTAAGTTCATTAGATTTGACTAAAAATATAGAATTAATAGAATTAGATTGTGAGGAGAACCAATTCACACAAGAAACAGTCAACGCTCTTTTAACCAGTTTACCTATGGGGAAATATAATAACGGAGAATCAATTTCAACTCTTAAGATAAATGATAAATGGGATACTTCTATTGCTGAAGAAAAAGGTTGGAAAGTTAATTAACATCTTATTACTCATCAAGTCTTTTATCCCAATACTCTCGTTATTGGGATTTTTTCATTAAATCCCTATTCCCCTTCACAACAATCAAAACCAATCAATAACTTTAAAAATAATGACCTATGAGCAACACTAGCTAAATACCAACCACCAACACTTCAACCTGTAATATATAAGATATAAATACTATTGAAGTGTAGAGGATGAGATAATCAGTAGAACATCATTTTTACTCATTATCTCATGAATTTACTTAGAAATTTTCCTTACAACTAAGTAAAAAACATTCATCAAATAAAAACTTATCCTTATGAATACAAGCTAAATAAATACAATAGAATCGATCCAATCCATTACTAACAGATTCAAAATAATAGAGGCAAAAGTCAATGTCTCCCACAGCAATAATATATTCATATATAAATAGTTAAAAATTTATTCACATTCTTGGATAATTCCTAGTTTAACTAAAACCATTCTCTGAGTTAAACCATGAGTTAAACCAGAGATAAAATACCACCAATTTTAAGGGTAAAAATCACTAAAAATTAATTCTAATCTAAAGCTCTGATAAAGAGAAACGGTAGATAAATTGCTGGAGAAATTAGAAGAAGATGATGATGTAACTAACGTTTATCACAACATTAAAGAATAATTTT